>JAXDPR010000271.1:0-8533 GCA_034668265.1 Sphingomonadales bacterium | reverse complement strand
TGCGGCGGCCTCATAAACGGACTGAAAGAACTCGCCGAGCATGCGAGCCGGATCGCCTGACGCGCGGACCTCGGCGTATGGCACGACGTACTCGCCATAATTCTCGTCGAAGCGGCCGTGCGCGACTGTTGCCGAGCGATAGCCTTCCGGCTCAGGATAGATGTAGCTGTAGAAGAAGGGCTCGGCCGCCGTCGCGCCGCCGGCCCAGAAGCCCGAGCTGACTTCCTCGTGGCTGTAAGCTTCGCGTGTGACCCTGTCCGGCAGCCCCGGCATTCCGCCCGGATGCGGCGGTGCTTTGCGTCCGGAAAAGAGGCTGACCGCAAGATCGAAGCCGCCCCACCAGAAGTGAACTGGGCTCGCCTTGCCCGCAAAGCCGGCGCGGAAGCGCGCGAACGCCGGCAGCATCGCCGCCAGCGATTCGCGGAAGCGGCTGGCGGAATCCCGGTCATAATCACGCGGCGCTTGGTCCTCGGCGAATGGAAGAGCGTCGGGAATTTCGCTCGGACGCCCATTGAACGTCGACGGGAGGCCGTGTTTGTCGAGAATAGCGATCAGCCGCTGGTGCAGCGCAGCGATGCTTCCCGCATTGAGCGGCAGCTCCTCGCGCGATTCGTCACTGACCCACAAAACGATGGCATGGCGGCAGAGGTCGAGCGTCAGCGTGAACGTCCGCCCGCCGCTCGCCGCCGTCGGCAGCGTTGCGAGGCCGCGCGCGTTGGGCTGCAGGGCGACGTGCCACCCGTGATTGACCCACGGCGCATTCGCGACCCGGACCTTGCCGAGCATCTGCGCTGCAAGGTGCAGCACCGCCAGGGTCTCGTGGTCGCACTCCACCGTAAGCTCGGGCCATTCGCTCATGACTGCACTGCCTTTGCATTTTGCGCTGCGGCATTGCTAGAGCCGAGACGATGACCGACGCCCAAGCCCTGATCGACCGGATCGCCGCCGCGGACAATCTCGGCGACCTTGAGACGCTGCGCGTGGCGGCGCTCGGTAAGTCGGGGTCGGTGACCGCCTTGCTCAAGTCCTTGGGCGCGATGGACCCGGAGACGCGCGCCGCAGAGGCGCCCAAGATCCATGCCCTTCGCGAGGCGGTGACTGACGCCATTGCGTCGCGCAAGAACGCGCTCGAAGCGGCTGAGCTGGAGCGCAAGCTTGCCACCGAGACCGTCGATCTGTCGCTGCCCGCGCCGGAGAGCGTCTCCGGCACCGTCCACCCGGTGAGCCAGGTGATGGACGAGCTCGCAGAGATCTTTGCCGACCTCGGCTTTTCGGTCGCGGAAGGGCCCGAGATCGAGACTCAATGGTACAACTTCACCGCGCTCAACATGCCCGAGAACCATCCGGCGCGGGCGATGCAGGACACTTTCTACCTCGAGCCGCGCGAGCCGGGCACGGAACCGATGGTGCTCCGCACCCACACCTCGCCTGTGCAAATCCGTGCCGCGGAGAAGCAAGGTGCGCCCCTTTACGTGATCGCCCCAGGGCGCGTGTACCGCTCCGACAGCGACGCCACCCACACGCCGATGTTCCACCAGGTCGAAGGCCTGGTGATCGATCGGCACATCACGCTCGGCCATTTGAAATGGACCCTGGAAACGTTCCTCAAGGCCTTTTTCGAGCGCGACGACATCGTGCTCAGGCTGCGCCCGTCCTACTTCCCTTTCACCGAGCCATCGGCCGAAGTCGACGTCGGCTGGTCGATGGAGAAGGGCCGCCGCGTCGTCGGCGGGCAGGAAGGCTGGATGGAGGTGCTCGGCAGCGGCATGGTCCACCCGCGCGTGATTTCCAACATGGGCCTCGACCCCGGCGAGTGGCAGGGCTTTGCCTTCGGCTGCGGCATCGACCGGCTGGCGATGCTCAAATATGGAATGGACGACCTCCGCGCCTTCTTCGACGGCGATATCCGCTGGCTGAAACATTACGGGTTCCGCGCACTTGACGTGCCGACTCTGTCGGGCGGGGTTGGCGCATGAAGTTTTCGCTGAGCTGGCTCAAGGAGCATCTCGACACCGATTCCTCGGCGCAAGCGATCGCGGATAAGCTGACTGCGATCGGGCTCGAGGTCGAGGGGCTGTCGAACCCCGCCGAAACGTTGGCGGCGTTCCGCATCGCCAGGGTCCTCACGGCCGAGAAGCATCCGCAGGCCGACAAGCTGCAGGTGCTGACGGTCGACGACGGCAGCGGCGAGCCTGTCCAGGTCGTGTGCGGAGCACCTAACGCCCATGCGGGCCTGGTCGGCGTGTTCGGCCCGCCGGGGGCCTATATCCCGGGCACCAACTTCACGCTGAAGGTCGCG
This sequence comes from Sphingomonadales bacterium, assembly GCA_034668265.1. Classification (GTDB taxonomy): domain Bacteria; phylum Pseudomonadota; class Alphaproteobacteria; order Sphingomonadales; family Sphingomonadaceae; genus Sphingomicrobium. The sequence goes on along the minus strand of JAXDPR010000271.1, from coordinate 6,234 downwards.
GCAATCCGCGGGGTCGAAAGCCGGGGCATGATGTGCTCGTCGCGTGAGCTCGAGCTTGGCGACGACCATAGCGGCATCATCGAGCTGCCCGCCGATGCGCCGATCGGCGCGGCGTTCACCGCCTACGCGGGCCTCGACGATCCGGTGTTCGACGTCAACGTCACGCCCAATCGCCAGGACTGCATGGGCGTGCGGGGAATCGCCCGCGACCTAGCCGCCGCGGGCATGGGGACCCTGAAGCCGCTCGCGGTGCCGCAAATCGAGGGCAGTTTCCCCTGCCCGGTTCCGATCCGCATCGAGGATCCCGACGGCTGCCCGGCCTTCTTCGGCCGAGCGATCCGCGGCGTGAAAAACGGCGCCTCGCCCGAGTGGATGCAGCGGCGGCTTAAGTCCGCCGGACAGCGGCCGATCTCGGCGCTGGTCGACATCACCAATTATGTGATGCTGGACCATGGCCGGCCGGCGCACGCCTATGACATCGCGAAGCTGAAGGGCGGGCTGACGGCGCGGGCGGCCAAGCCGGGCGAGAAGGTGCTTGCGCTCAACGAGAAGGAATACACGCTCGAACCGTTCATGACGGTCATCGCCGACGATGCCCAGGTCCACGATATCGGCGGGATCATGGGCGGCGAGGATTCAGGAGTCAGCTCCGCGACCACCGACGTCATGCTCGAGGTCGCTTATTTCACGCCCGAGCGGATCGCCCGCACCGGCCAGGCGCTGGGCCTCACCAGCGACGCGCGCAGTCGCTTCGAACGCGGCGTCGACCCGGCCTTCCTCGACGAGGGGCTCGCAATCCTCTCCGGCCTCATCCTCGACATCTGCGGCGGCGAGGCGTCGGCCGCGCTTAACGTCGGCGAGCCGCCGGTCGAGCGACGGACGATCACGTTCGATTTCGGGCGAACGCTGACGCTTGGCGGGATCGACGTCCCCGAGCGGCGCCAGCGCCAAATCCTCGAGAGCCTCGGCTTTGAGCTCACCGGGAACGAGGTGACAGTCCCGAGCTGGCGGCGTGACGTCGAGAGTTCGGCCGACCTCGTCGAAGAAGTTGCCCGGATCATCGGCTATGACGCGGTTCCGTCGACGCCGCTCGACCGCGTGCCGGGAGTCGCCCATCCGACCGCCGCGCCAGCGCAGCGCCAGGAGCGTCGTGTGCGTCGAACCGCGGCAGCGCGCGGGCTCGACGAGGCCATCACTTGGAGCTTCATCTCCGACGAGGAAGCGGCTGCGTTCGGCGGCGGCGTATGGCGATTGGCCAACCCGATCAGCGAAGAGATGAAGGTCATGCGCCCCTCGCTGCTTCCGGGACTGATCGCCGCCGCTCGTCGCAATCTCGACCGCGGCGCCGCTTCGGTGCGCCTGTTCGAGATCGGCCGCCGCTACCTCGGCGACACGGAGCATCCGACCCTGGGACTGCTGCTCGCGGGCGAGCGCCGGCCGCGTGAGTGGCAGACCGGCAAAGCTCAGACGTTCGACGTTTTCGACGCCAAGGGCGAAGTGCTCGCCTTGCTCGAGGCGGCGGGAGCGCCGGTGGCGAACCTGCAGGTGTTTCCCGATGCCGGCCCGACCTGGCACCCCGGCCGCTCGGCAAAGCTCGGTCTCGGCCCCAAGGCTGTCCTCGCCGCGTTCGGCGAACTTCATCCGACGCTGGCCAAGCGACTCGATGCGCCGGCCGGCGCGGTCGCGGTGGAGATCTATTTTGACGCGATCCCGGCGGCGCGAGCCAGCGGCCACGCCCGCTCGCAACATACCCCGCCCGCTCTCCAGGCGATCACGCGCGACTTTGCATTCCTGGTGCCCGCCGGCGTGACAGCGGGCGATCTGATGCGGGCGCTCCGTAGTGCCGACAAGGCGTCGATCACCGCGGTTCGCCTGTTCGACCGGTTCGGAACGCCCGACGGCCTCAGCCTTGCGTTCGAGGTGACCCTGCAGCCGGTCGAGAAGAGCTTCACCGACGCCGAGATCGGCGAGGTTTCGGCGCGGATCGTCGCGGCGGCCGGGAAGCTAGGCGCCAGATTGAGGACGTAGCTCAAGCGCGTTGATCGCGCGATGGACCCGCGCTTCGACGGATTTGCGGTCGAGCCCGGCCGGGATCGTCTCCCCGATCTGGAGGGTCACCGTCCCGCTGCGGTGGACGAAGCCGCGCCCCCACAGCCGCCCGCTATCGACCGCCACCGGCACCACCGGTAGGCCGAGCGCCCGGTAGAGCGCGGCGAAACCCGACCTCAGCTCCGGCTGCTCTCCGACACGCACCCGAGTGCCTTCCGGGTAGATGATGACCGGCCGCCCGGTCTTGAGCGCTTGCCGGCCTTCCTCAACCAGCGCCCTCAGGGCCCTGGCGCCGGCGGTACGTTGAACCGCGATGACGCCATAACGCCGGGTCACCCAGCCAAAGAGCGGGATGTCGGCGAGTTCCTTCTTGATGACGATCACGGGCAGGTGGGCGAGGCGCACCATCTCCATCGTCTCCAACATCGACTGATGCTTGACCGCGACCAGGGTCTGGCCCGGCGCAATCTGCCCATCGAGCCGGATGCGGATGCCGAGCACATAGGTGACCAGCCAGTGGTGAAGTTCGACCCAGCTCAGGACCACTGCGTGTGTCGCGCCTCGTCCGAACAACGACGCGACGATCCCGAGCAAGACCCAGGCGGCGGTCGCCGGGTAGAAGATCGAAGCGTAGAGCAGCGACCGCAGGAACGCGGTCACAGGTCGGCCCACACCGCCAAGCGGCGCAGCAGGTACTTGTTGTACTCGCCAAACAGGGTGATGAAGCTCGGCTCGGTGCGGACTGCGTCGGTAGTCAACGCATATTTGCCGCCCAGCCCCTTTTCGAACTCGTAATGCGCACGGCGCATGTGCCAATCGCTTGTGATCAGCCGCACCGATTTGTAATTGTGGCGGGCGAGCCAGCGGCCGGCTTCCTCGGCGTTCGATCTCGTGTCAACGGACTCGCTGCCGAGGTCGATGCAGCAGGCGAGCCAGGAGCGGCTGCCAGGGATTCTCCGGGCAAGGTCTGGCTTGGTGACCGATGGATCGACCCCCGCGACCAGCAGCCGCTTCGCCTTGTGCTCCCTGACGACGTCGATGGCGTGCTCGATCCGCCCGGGCCCGCCTGTGAGGACGACTGCGGCGTCGCTTGCCGGGGCGCTGGCCGGCGCCGGCTTGCCGAGCGTGAACGCGAACAGCACGAAGCCGAGCGCGTAAAGGAGGAGCAGCAGTGCGCCGAGCCGAGCGATCATAGCGCCTTGCGCAATGCGCGGAGGACGGCAGTGCGCGCAACCCAGGTCGCGAGCACCGTCAGCGCGAACGGCAGCAAGGCGAGGACCACAAGGTCGACCGGTCCCAGGGTCGCCCCGCCCGTCAGCTCACCCGCGAGCGCGGCGCCGCTGGCGAGCAGCAGCAGCACGATCGCGGCTGCAAGGGCACCGGCGAGGCTGCCGACCAAAGCATCGATCAGGATCTTGCGCTGGAAGAGGTGCGTAACCTGGAGGTCGGTGGCGCCGATGCCGTGCATCACCTCGATCGTGAAGCGGTGGGTGTCGAGCGCGCCGCGCGCCGCGAGGACCACCGCGGCCGAGGCAGCGATGCTCTGCAGTACCACCAGCCCGAACGCGACCCATTGCAGCAGCCGCAGCGAATGCAGCAGCGGGCCGACGCTGTCGCGGTGGGCGACTATGCGAGCGCCGGGCGCGATTGCACGCGCGCGCTGCTGGAGCGCGGCAAGGTTGGCGCCTGGCTCGGCATTGAAGTCGATCAGTGCGGGTACTGGAAGCTCCGCGCTTTGAGCGGCCGGGCCGAGCCAGCGCTCGAGCGTCTGGCGCATGTCGCTTTCGGGCACGGCCTCGACCGAGGTTACGCCCGAGGTCGAGCGCACCGCTTCGACGAGCGGGGCGAGGGTCGCGGCGCCGCCCGGGACTTCGAGCGCGTAACGCGACTCGATCGACCCGCCGACCAGCGCGGCGGTGCTGGCGAGGGCGAGGCCGCTCGCGGCGATCAGCATAATCGAGAAGCTCATGATCGCGATGACCCAGGGCGTCGGCCCGCCGAAGCGTGGACCCCCGAGCAGCCGCCGCTCGGCCGGTGAGACGAACAGCCAAGGGAACATCAGCTGTCGCCTCGCGGCGGGCCGGGCGGATTGCGCAGCGTGCCGGTCGGATCGACCAACGTCCCGTTCTCCAGCCTGATCAGCTGAGCGCCGGGAGTGGCGCCGATCAGGCCGACATCGTGCGTGGCGACGACGACGGTCGTGCCGAGGCGGTTCATGGCGGTGAACAGGCCCATCAGCCGGTTGGCCATGTCGGCATCGACGTTGCCGGTCGGCTCATCGGCGACGAGCAGCTCGGGCCGGTTGATCACCGCGCGGGCGATGGCGACGCGCTGTTGTTCTCCGCCAGACAGCGTCGGAGGGCGAGCGCTTGCGCGGTCGGCAAGCCCGACCCAGGCAAGCATCTCGCGCACCGACCCCTCGACCTCGTCGTCGGAGGAGCCGCCAATCCGCAGCGGTAGCGCGACATTGTCGAACGCCGACAGGTGGCGGATCAGGCGAAAGTCCTGGAACACTACTCCGATGCGCCGGCGGAACGGGGGCAGCGACTCCCGCTCGGCCTCGCTCAGCTCCTCCCCGAACAGCTTGATCCGCCCCCGCGTCGGACGTTGTGCCAGGTAAAGCAATTTGAGCAGTGACGTCTTGCCGGCGCCCGATGGTCCGGTGAGGAAATAGAAGGAGCCGGTGCGCAGGCGGAAATCGAGGTCGCGCAGCACTTCGGCGCCCGTGCCGTAGCGCAGGCCGACGCTGTCGAATTCGGCGACTGTTGCCACTGGCCTCCCCGCGGGCGCTCGACAGGCGGGTGCTCGGGTGCACCCGCCTTGCCAAGCCCCATCCATTCCTGTTTACCGTCCTGTGACAGTCCCGAAAGAGGGCATTTTGTTGTAATGATCCTCACCTGCCCAAGCTGCGGCACCCAATATGTCGTGAAAGACGGCGCCATCCCGCCCGAGGGGCGGCAGGTGCGTTGCGCCGCGTGCAAGCACAGCTGGCACCAGGGGCCCGATGCGGAGGCGGCAAGCACCGCCGGCGACGAAGCGCACGCCGCGGAACCGGAATTCGTCGAGGAAGCGGCGTCAGTTGCCGAGCCCGAGCTTGATGCGAGCGACGAGAACGAAAGTCTCGCCGAGGCGGCGCTGATCGATCCGCGCAGCGGCCCGGAGGCCGAGGAACGCGCCTATGAGGAAGCGGTGATCGGAGGGGAGGCCGATCCAGAGTCAGGGTTCGAGCCGCCGGCTGCGGCGGACGGACCGGAGCCGCCGGTCGCCGTCGGAGACTGGAACGCTCCGCCCGAGGCCGAGGCATCGTCCGACATGTTCAGCCCGTTCGCGGGCGAAGATGAGGAAGCGCCCAGGCGGAGCGGAGGACTGACCAGGGTCCTGATCGTGGCGCTGGTGATCGTCGTGGCGGCCGTCGCTTTCTGGTTCCTGGCCCCAGCCGACGTGAAGGCGCGGCTCGGCTTGGCATCGGCCGCCGCGAGCCCGCTCCAGGTCTCGAACCCGCCGCACGTCGAGCGCCTCCAGCTCGCCAGCGGCAACGAGCTGCTGACCGTGTCCGGGCGGGTGATCAACCCGACCAGCCGCGAGCAGGATGTCCCGCCGCTCAACGCCAGGCTGACCAACCAGGCGGGCAAGCTGGTTTACAGCTGGACGATTCAGCCGCCCGCGCGGTCGCTCGCAGCCGGCGCCAGCGCCAGCTTCAATAGCGCCGAAGTCAATGTGCCGCCCGGCGGCGAATATCTGACGATCACGCTCGGCCAGAAGGCCTGACGCACCAACCTATTGAAATTCAATGAGTTTTGCCGGCTGCGCAGTGCCGTCTCCGAGCCGCAGCACGGTATTGCGAGCGGGCGGCGCTCCAGGGTTCGCGGCGGCATCGAGCTTCAACCGGACCGCGGTCACGATGCGGATGGTCGCGGTTGCCTGCGCAGTCGCACTCGGCGCCGAAGGCGGCGTCGGCGCGGTGGCGAGCAAGGCGGCGGCAAGCAGGATCATGAGCTTCGCTAACGCGCTCGCCCGGCAATGGTAAACAGCGCTTTAAGAATTGTGCCATTGTGGACCGATCGCGCCACCGGGCGGAGGCATTGCGCCCCCAAGGAGCCTTTGCTACGGGCCGCGCCTTGCCAGTGCCGGCGGCCTTCTCGGAGCCGGCCTTTTCATGACGTGCGGTCGTGGCGGAACTGGTAG
>JAXDPR010000270.1:0-3500 GCA_034668265.1 Sphingomonadales bacterium | reverse complement strand
GCGCGCTCGAGACCGCGCGATCGACCGGCCGGTACGAGGCGGACGGCTGGCGCGTCCGCAAGGATGGCTCGCGCTTTTGGGCGAGCGTCGTCGTCGACGCGATCAGCAACGAGCGCGGCGAAGTCATCGGCTTCGCCAAGATCACCCGCGACATGACCGAGAAGCGCGAGACGCAGCAGGCGCTGCTCGAGGCCGAGCGTACGTTTCGAATCCTCGTCCAGGGCGTGACCGACTATGCGATCTACATGCTCGACCCCGACGGGCGGGTGGCCAACTGGAACGCCGGCGCCGAACGCATCAAGGGCTACTCGCCGGAAGAAATCATCGGCGAGCATTTCAGCCGTTTCTACACGCCCGAGGACTTCGACGCGGGCGTGCCCGACCGCGCGCTCGAGACCGCGCGATCGACCGGCCGGTATGAGGCGGAAGGATGTCGCGTCCGCAAGGACGGCACTTACTTCTGGGCCAGCGTCGTCATCGATGCGATCAAGGGGGAGGACGGCGAGATCATCGGCTTCGCCAAGATCACGCGCGACATGACCGAAAAGCGCGAGACCCAGCTGAAGCTCGAAGAATCGCGCGAGCAGCTGTTCCGCTCGCAGAAGATGGAGGCCTTGGGCCAGCTCACCGGGGGCCTCGCCCACGATTTCAACAATCTCCTGACCGCTATCATGGGCGCCAGCGAGCTTGCGCTGCGCAACCTCGATGACCCCGAGAAAGTGAGGCGAATGCTCGACGGGGTGCGCGGCTCGGCGCAGCGCGGCGCCGGCCTCACCAAGCAGCTGCTCGCCTTCGCCCGCGCCCAACCGCTCGAGATCAAGCAGATCGACCTCAAGTGCTTCTTCGGGGACGTCACGACCCTCGTGCGTCCGTCGCTGCGCAACGACATCGAGCTGGTGACCGAGATTTCCGAACAGCTGTGGCCGGTCGACGCCGACGCGGGCGCGCTCGAGCTCGCGCTCCTCAACCTCGCCTTCAACGCCCGCGACGCGATGAAGGACGGCGGCCAGCTCAAGATCAGCGCGCACAATGTGGTGCTCACCGGCGAGCCCGACGGGCTCAGGGGCGAACATGTCGCGCTCAAGGTGACCGACACGGGCAGCGGAATGGCGCCCGAAGTGATGGAGCGCGTGTTCGAACCCTTCTTCACCACCAAGGGCTTCGGCGAAGGCACGGGGCTCGGCCTCAGCCAGGTTTTCGGTTTTTCCAAGCAGATCGGGGGCGGCATCGCCGTCGAATCGAAGCCCGGCAAGGGGGCGACCTTCTGCCTTTACCTGCCCGCGAGCCGCGGCGCTGCCAATGGCGGGGCGCACGCCAACGGCAAGCGGGCGATGGGCCGCGTGCTGATCGTCGAGGACGACACCCTGCTCGCCGAGCTTGCCGCGGGGATGCTCGCCGAACTCGGTTTCGAAGGCATAGTCGCGCACAGCGCCAAGGAAGCACTCGACCAGCTCGCCGGGGGCGAGCGACCCAGGCTCATCTTCTCCGACATCGTCATGCCTGGCGGAATCAGCGGCATCGAGCTTGCGCGCAAGGTCCGCGACCGCTTCCCCGAGCTGCCGATCCTGCTCACGACCGGTTACAGCGAAGAGGTTGGCGGCAGCCACGGCTTCCCGGTGCTCCAGAAGCCCTATGAGATGGATGCGCTGGCAAGCGCCCTGGGCAATTTGCTGAAGCGGGAAATCAGCGCGGTTTGAGGGGCTTCCCGCCGAGCCGTTGACAGATGCGCCACTTGGGAGCCTGATCGGCGCCTGCCGCTCGACGCGGCGTTGCAACGGAGGGGGAAATCCAATGGCAACTAATGCGCAAGGCCGCACGCCCGTCCATCTATGGATCGTCGGCGTGCTGTCGCTCTTGTGGAATTTTTTCGGCTGCCTCGACTACACGATGACCAATCTCAAGAACGCGACTTGGCTCGCGCAAATGACGCCCGACCAGATCGCCTATATGGACAGCCTGCCATCGTGGCTGACCGCATTTTGGGCGTTCGGAGTCTGGGGCGGGCTCGTGGGGTCGATCCTGCTTCTCATGCGCCGTCGCTACGCAGTGTGGGCCTATGCCATCTCCTGCGTCGGCGCGATCGTCGGCCTCGGCTACCAGATCTTCATCACCAAGATGCCGGCCAGCATGAAGGCGGGCGCGATGGGGCTGATGCCGTGGGCGATCATCCTCATCACGATCTTCCTGCTGTGGTACGCTTGGTCCCAGGAGAAGAAGGGCGTGCTGCGCTGAGTTAGCCGCGGCGGCCGCCGAAGCGCGTCCGCTGCTGCTTGCCGAACCGGCCCTTGCGCGTGCCGGGCCTGCCTTCGCTCGAATTGCCGAGCGGGCGCGGCGCCACGCGATCGTCGTGCGGGATCCCGAGGTCGTCCTCTTCCAGCCGGCGGATCTCGTCGCGGAGACGCGCGGCTTCCTCGAATTCGAGGTCGGCGGCGGCTTTCCGCATCCGTTCCTCAAGGTCGCCGATATAGGCCTTGAGGTTGTGGCCGACGAGATGCGGCCGCTCGTCGTCGCCGGTGTCGACAACCACGCCGTCGCGCGTTGCGAGGTGGGCCATGACGTCGTGGATATTCCGCTTGATGCTCTCCGGCGTGATGCCATGCGCGGCGTTATATTCAACCTGCTTCTCGCGACGGCGGCTGGTCTCGGCGAGCGCACGCTCGATCGAGCCGGTGATGGTATCCGCGTAGAGGATCACCCGCCCGTCGACATTGCGAGCGGCCCGGCCAATCGTCTGAATCAGCGACGTCTCTGACCGGAGGAAGCCTTCTTTGTCCGCGTCGAGGATCGCCACCAGCCCACATTCGGGAATGTCGAGCCCTTCGCGCAGCAGATTGATCCCGACCAGCACGTCATAGACGCCGAGGCGCAGCTCGCGGATCAGCTCGATCCGCTCGAGAGTCTCGACGTCGGAGTGCATGTAGCGGACCTTCAGGCCCGCCTCGTGCAGGTATTCCGTCAGGTCTTCCGCCATGCGCTTGGTCAGCGTCGTGACGAGCGTCCGGTAGCCCTTCTTCGCGGTTAGCCGCGCCTCGTTGACGAGATCGTCGACCTGGTCCTCGACCGGTTTGATCTCGACCGGCGGGTCGATGAGCCCGGTCGGGCGGATCACCTGCTCTGAGAAGACGCCACCGGTTTCGTTCATCTCCCACGGTCCCGGGGTCGCCGAAACGAACGTCGTCTGCGGGCGCATCGCCTCCCATTCGTTGAAGCGCAGCGGCCGGTTGTCGATGCAGCTGGGCAGGCGGAAGCCATATTCCGCGAGCGTGATCTTCCGCCGATGGTCGCCGCGCGCCATCGCGCCGATCTGGGGCACGGTCTGGTGCGATTCGTCGACGAACAAGAGCGCGTTGTCGGGTAGATATTCGAACAGGGTCGGCGGCGGCTCGCCGGGCAGGCGGCCGGTAAGGAAGCGCGAGTAATTCTCGATACCGGCACAGGAGCCGGTCGCGGCGATCATCTCGAGGTCGAAATTGGTGCGCTGCTCGAGCCGCTGCGCCTCC
>JAXDPR010000269.1:0-3183 GCA_034668265.1 Sphingomonadales bacterium | reverse complement strand
CCGCCGATCGCATCCGCGACGAGCTCAAGGCCGAGGGCATCATCTTGGAGGACGGGCCCGGCGGGACTAGTTGGCGGCGGGAATGACTGAGCCGCTCTACACCACCGAGATCCTGCGGCTGGCAGCTTCGCTGGACGAGCCGCAGGCGCTGGAGCGCGAAGACGGCCGTGCCGAGCTTAGCTTGCGAACCTGCGGCAGCCGGATCAGCCTCGCCGTCCAGCTCGACAGTGAGCGGCGGGTCGAGCGGCTCTCGATGCGGGTCCATGCTTGTGCCTTCGGCCAGGCGTCCGCGGCGCTCGTGGCGCGGCACAGCCGTGGCCGCACCCACGGCGAAGTCTCGCAGGCCATGCTCGCGCTGAGCCGCTGGCTTGCCAGCGACGAGGAAAAAGACAGCGGCTGGCCGGGCATCGCCGCGCTCGCCCCCGCGCGGCCCCGTACCGCGCGCCACGGAGCGATCCTGCTTCCGTTCCGGGCTCTGCTCGCGGCGATGGACGCTTGTGGGTAGCGTCCAGCCGGTCGTAGCCGGCGGGCTCCTGCGCGACGCGGCGCTGATGCTCGGCGTCGCGCTGGTCTTTGTCATGCTGTTCCGCCGGCTCGGGCTTGGCGCGACGTTGGGTTACATCGTCGCGGGCGCGCTCATCGGCCCTTCGGCGCTGGGTCTGTTCCGCGACCCTGAATCGGTCCAGCGCGTGTCCGAAATCGGCATTGCGCTGTTGCTGTTCATCGTCGGCCTCGAGCTTCAGCCAAGCCGCCTGTGGCGGTTGCGCAAGGACATTTTCGGGCTCGGCCTGCTGCAAGTTACCCTTTGCGGCTTGGCCATCAGCGCCTTGCTGTACTTCGCGCTCGGCATTTCGCCCGAGGCGGCGATCGCGATCGGTCTTCCGCTCGGCCTGTCGTCGACCGCCCAGGTCCTGCCGATGCTCCGCGCCGAGAATGAGCTCAACACGCCGCAGGGCGAGCGGGCCTTCTCGATCCTGCTGTTCCAGGACCTGTCGATCGTGCCGCTGATCACGATCATCTCGGCGATGGCGCGCACCCCGCCCGATCCAACCGTGCCGACGGGTTGGACGCTGGCGCTCTACACGGTCCTGGCCGTGATCGGTCTCGTCGCGTTCGGCCGCTTCGTCCTGATCCCTGTCCTCAGGCTCATCGGTCGTCTGGGCGAGCGCGAGTTGTTCACTGTCGTGGGCCTCTTCACCGTCATCGGCTCCGCCGCGGTGATGCGCGAGTTCGGGCTGTCGACCGCGCTCGGCGCCTTCGTCGCCGGCGTCGTGCTCGCCGAATCGCCCTATCGGCACGAGCTGGATAGCGACCTCGAGCCGTTCCGCTCGATCCTGCTCGGCCTGTTCTTTCTCTCGGTCGGCATGCTGCTCAACCTGCAGCTGATCGCCGACCGGCCCTTGTTCGTGGTCGGGATCGCCGCCGGGGTAATCGCGACCAAGTTCATCATCATCACCCTGATCGACCGCGTGTTTGGAGATCGCTGGGCGGTCAGCCTCCGCCTTGGGCTGCTGCTGAGCCAGGCGGGCGAATTCGGCTTCGTCCTGTTCGCGCAGGCGACGACCGCGCAACTGATCACGCCGGAAGCTGCATCCCTGTTCGGCGCCGTCGTGACCTTGTCGATGGCGACCACTCCGTTCCTGATGCAATTCGTCGACTGGCTCGAGAAACGGGAAGTCCGGCCCGGCGATCTCGACGGACCTGAGCTGTCGCCCGAGACCAGCGCAATCGTCGTCGGCTACGGCCGGTTCGGCCAGACGGTCGCCCAGATGATGATGGCCAAGGGGATTGGAGTTACGCTGATCGACAAGAAGCCCAGGCAGATCGAGGTGTCCGGCGAGTTCGGCACCAAAGTCTATTATGGCGACGGGTTGCGCATCGACCTGCTGCGCGCGGCCGGCGCGGAAACAGCCCGCGTGATTGCTTTTTGCAACGACAATGATCGTGGCGAACTCAATTCGGAAGCGCTCGGCCAGGTACTCAATGCCTTTCCCCAGGCCGCGGTGATGGTTCGGGCGTTCGATCGCCGGCACCTGATCGAGCTGGACGTGCTCGATCTCGCCTTTGCCGAGCGCGAGCTGTTCGAAGGCGCAGTGGCGATGGGCCGCGAGGCGCTCAAGGCTAGCGGCATCGACCAAGCCGAAATCGAGCGCGTCGAACGCGAATATCGGTCGCGCGATTGCGAGCGGCTCGAGCGGCAGACCGAGACCGGCGATCTCAAGGCCGGCTGGGAGAGCGCCTTTACGCCCGAACGTGCGCTTCCCGACGAGGAGGCCGGAAGTACCGCCTAGGCGCCGGGCCGCTCCACATATTCCTCCAGCGCCTGGACGATCGCGTCGACCACGTCCTTGTGCGCGCCGTCGCCGCTCCGCACATGGATATGCGCTTCGGCGTAAGACGGGCGCCGCTCCTCGGAAAGCCGCTCGAGCACGGCCTTCGGGTCGCCCTTGCGCAGTTGCGCCCGGGTGTCGCGGCGCGACGTGCGCTCGGCGAGGATCTCGACCGGCGCGTCGAGCCAGACGGTGATTGCGCGCTCGTTGAGCAATTTTCGGGTCGAGGGATCGACATAGGCGCCGCCGCCGGTGGCGATGACTCGGACATCGCCCTCGACCAGCCGAGCGACCAGCCGCCGCTCGCCGTCGCGAAAATCGCGCTCGCCGTAGCGCTCGAACACTTCAGCCGCGGGATAGCCGGCGGCACCCTCGATTTCGGCATCGCTGTCGACGAAAGGCAGCCCAAGGCGCCTGGCCAGGCGGCGCCCGACCGTCGACTTTCCAACCCCCATCAACCCGACCAGCACCACCGGGCGGTCGAGACGCTTGACCAAATCCGTCACCACTGGGGGCTATACAGCGGCTTCCGCGCTCGGCAAAAGCCGCCGTCATGTCGCGCTTGATCCTGACCATCGTCCTTGCCGTGCTAGTCATCGGCGCATTGTTCTTTCTGTCGTGGCTGCCGAAGCAGCAGCCGACCCATACGATCGAGGTCGCCGTTCCCGCGCCCGGAGGCAATGCGCACTAAAGCTATCCTGATCGCATCGGCGGCGGTCGTCCTGGCGCTGCCGGCGCTTGCCCAGCAGTCGGCATCGCCGCAGCCAGTGCCGTCGACCCCGACGCAGAACGGCGTTTCGCCGACGACATCGTCCTCGACGTTGCCGGAGGGCGGCGCGGACGAGACCGCAAT
>JAXDPR010000268.1:0-4377 GCA_034668265.1 Sphingomonadales bacterium | reverse complement strand
CTGATCGGGTGCGTCGGTTCCCCAGCCTTTCGCCGTTGTTCGCCGGGTGGTCGTTTCTGAATTCGTCGCGGAGCCGGGTTCAGCAGTTGTTGCCACGAAAACCTCCTATCCTGCTCGTTCCAATACGCGCCTGGCCTGCATAAGGTGCGGGCGATCGACCATTTTGCCGCCGACCGACAGCACCCCTGCGTCGGGATGTGCCTCGAACGCGGCGACGATCTCTTCGGCATGGTCGACGTCCTCCGGCGAGGGCGTGAAGGCGGCGTTGATGACCGGCACTTGCGCGGGGTGGATCGCGAGCTTGCCGGTGAAGCCCTCGCGGCGCGCGGCCTCGGCTTCGCGCTTCAAGTCTTTTTCGTTTTTGAAGTCGGCGAACACGCCGTCCACCGGCTGGACCCCCGCGGCAACGGCTCCGGCGAGGCACAGCGAGCGCGCGAGATTGTAGGTGAAGCTGAGCTCCCCGCTCTCATCATATTTGGACGAAGCGCCGAGCGCCGCCGACAGGTCCTCCGCACCCCAGCTCATCGCCGCCAGGGGCGAGCCCGGCTGGCGGTAGGAGAGGAGCCCGAACAAGCTCGCCGCGGTCTCGGTGACGATCGCGTGGATCGGGATGTTGCCGGTTCGGTGGGCGAGCTCGGTCACGTCTGCGCCGCTTTCGGCCTTGGGCAGGACAATGCCGTGCATGTCGGCGATCCCGATCAGCTCGAGGTCTTCGCGGAAGAATTCCGAGCCGAGCGGGTTGATCCGGACCCACCATTCAGGACCGCCCGAGCGCTTGAGCAGCGACTTCAGCAGGTCGCGGGCGACCGGTTTCATCGCCGGGGCAACGCTGTCTTCAAGGTCGAAGATGATCGCGTCTGCCTCGCTGTCGAGCGCCTTGGTGACCTTGCGCTCGCTGTCGGCCGGGACGAACAGCCAGGACCGCGGCTCGGTCATCTGGGGGTCTTGAGGATCAACGCCGTGCGCGTCAGCTCGCACACCAGCTCGCCGCGCTGGTTGAAGGCGCGATGCGCCCAGGTGACGATCCCGGCATTGGGGCGCGACTTGCTTTCCCGGAGCTCAAGGCACTCGCTTTCGCAGCGCAGGGTATCGCCGGCGAAGACGGGGTTGGGGAGCTTGACCTTGTCGAAGCCGAGGTTGGCGACCAGCACGCCCAGGGTCGTATCGTGGACGCTGATTCCGACCAGCAGGCTGAAGGTGAAGCAGCTGTTGACCAGGGGCTTGCCGAATTCGCTCTGGGCCGCCGCCTCATAGTCGAGGTGCAGCGGCTGCGGGTTATGGGTCAGCGTGGTGATGAGGAGGTTATCGGTCTCGGTGACTGTTCGGGTGATCGAATGCGACACCCGGTCGCCGATCGTCCATTCGTCGAAATAGCGCCCGGCCATGCGCGCCGCTGTAGGCCAGCGATCCGCGCCTTGCCAACTCTAGAGCTTGTGCCTGCGCATCAGCCGCGCCTTGAGCTCGCCCATGCCAATCGCGTCCACCGCCGCGGTCGGGTCGCTGGAGCGGATGACGGACGCGATGTGCCCGAGCATCTGGCCAGCGATATCGATGGTCTGCAGCTCGGCGAGGTGGCGGCTGACGACGAGTGTGTCGGACGACAGCTCATCGCCCATCGAACTCAGCATGCGCCGCGCATATTCGAGTTCCTCTGAAAGGCGCAGCCTGAGTTGATCGTCGGTCGGAGCCACGGTTGCAGGCGGCGGAGGCGGGTCGCGCCGAATTACTGGCCGCGGCATGGGCGCCGCTGCGAAATCGGCGTGGATCACATCACTGTCCGAAGGGCTGTTCGCGGCGATGTGAGCCGCCTTCGTCCAGAAGCTCAGCATTCGAAGTCCCCCGTCCACATTTGCGGCATAGTTGGGAAAGGTTGTCCGAAAGCGACTAACTCATCCATTCTGGAGGAGTATTTCCGCCACCGCCTCAGTGATCGCGTCGCCGTCGAGACGATAGGCGGCGTAGAGGTCGGTGAGGCTTCCGGTCTGGCCAAATTTCTCGACGCCGAGCGGGGCAACGCGCTGGCCGAGAACTCCGCCGAGCCACGACAGCGACGCGGGCGCAGCGTCGGCGAGAGTGACGAGTCCCGCGTTCGGGGAAAGGTGGGCAAGCAGTTGCTCGATGTGGCTGGCGTTCCGTTGGCCGTCCCAGCGTTCCGCCTGCGCCGCGGTCCAACCGCGGTGGAGGAGGTCCGGCGAGGTCACAGCGAGCAGGCCGAGGCCGGGGACGTCCGCCTCGAGTTCCTCCCAGGCCGCGAGCGCCTCCGGCATCACCGCACCCATCGCGACGATCGCTGCTTCGGTGCTGGGCCCGGGCTCTCGCAGCCAGTAGCCGCCGGCGAGAGCACCCTCGCGCCAGCTGTCGCCGGAGCGCTCGACCTGGACGATGCTGCGGGTGGAGAGCCGGAGGTAGGTGCTTTCGCCGTCGGGCGAGTCGATCAGCCGGAAGGCTTCCTCGATCATCGCCGCGAGCTCGTCAGCAAAGGCCGGCTCGTAGTG
This sequence comes from Sphingomonadales bacterium, assembly GCA_034668265.1. Classification (GTDB taxonomy): domain Bacteria; phylum Pseudomonadota; class Alphaproteobacteria; order Sphingomonadales; family Sphingomonadaceae; genus Sphingomicrobium. The sequence continues at coordinate 1,882 of JAXDPR010000268.1, read as the reverse complement.
GCGCAGGCCGGGCTGGCCGAGCGCGATCAGCGGCGGGTTGATCGACTGGTGGGCGCCGCCTTCGGGGCCGAGCGTGATCCCGCTTGGCGTCGCGACCAGCAGGAAACGCGCGTCCTGATAGCAGGCGTAGTTGAGCGCATCGAGGCCGCGGGCGATGAACGGGTCGTAGAGCGTGCCGATCGGGAACAGCCGCGTCCCGAACAGGTCGCCGGACAGGCCCGCCGCGGCGAGCAACAGGAACAGGTTCGATTCGGCGATGCCGAGCTCGATATGCTGGCCTTTGTTGCTACCGCTCCATTTTTGCGCTGACGCAATCTTTGCCTGTGCAAATATGTCCGGTGTTTCGTTGCGGCGGAAGAGGCCGCGCTGGTTGACCCACGCGCCAAGGTTGGTCGAGACGGTGACATCGGGCGAGGTGGTGACGATGCGGTCGGCGAGCTCGCCACCCGCCTTGCTGAGGTCGAGCAGGATGCGCCCGAACGCGGCTTGGGTCGATTGCTCCTCGCCGGCGGGCGCGGGCAGGGCAGGGACTTCGACCGTGCCGAAGCTGCGGCTGCGCTTCTCGCGCATGATCCGCGCGCGGTCGAGCAACGCCTCGACTCCGGTGCGGGCATTGTCGCCGACGCCTTCGAGCGGTTCCCACTCCTGGCCCTCGCGAACGCCCATCGCGTCGCGCAGCGCGGCAAGCTGGGTCGGGTTCATCAGCCCGGCGTGATTGTCCTTGTGGCCGGCGAAGGGCAGGCCGAAGCCCTTGATCGTCCAGGCGATGAACAAGGTGGGCACGTCGTCCTGCGCGGCGTCGAAGGCCTCGACCAACGTCTCCATGCAATGGCCGCCGAGGTCGGTGAACAGGTTCGCCAGCGCGGCGTCGTCATAGTCCTTGAGGAACGCCGCGGCTTTCTTGCCGACGTCCGCCTCGATCCGCGTCCGCCACGCGGCGCCGCCCTGGTAATGAAGCGCCGACAACTCGGCGTTGGACAGCTGTTCGAACCAGACCTTGAGCGCCTTGTGCTTGTCGAGCGCGGCCTGCAATCGCTTGCCGTAACGCAGCTCGACAACGCGCCAGCCGCAGCTCCTGAAAATCTCGTCGAAGCGCTCGAACATGCGATCGGCGCTGGTCGCATCGAGGCTCTGGCGGTTGTAATCGATGATCCACCACAGGTTGCGGACATCGTGCTTGGCGCCTTCGATGATCGCTTCGTAGATATTGCCCTCGTCCAGCTCGGCGTCGCCGATCAAAGCGACGAAGCGGCCGCGGTCCTTGTCGCCGAGCCAGCCGTGGGCGGTGAGATAATCCTGCACCAGGCTGGCGAAGAGCGTGATCGCGACTCCGAGGCCGACCGAGCCGGTCGAGAAATCGACCGGGATCTTGTCCTTGGTCCGGCTGGGATAGGATTGCGCGCCGCCGAACCCGCGGAAATTCTCGAGTGCCTCGCGCGATTGGCTGCCGAGCAAGTAGTGGATCGCATGAAGCACCGGACCGGCGTGGGGCTTGACCGCGACGCGGTCGTTTTCGCCCAGCGCATGGAAATAGAGCGCGGCCATGATCGCGGTCATCGATGCGCAGCTCGCCTGGTGCCCGCCGACTTTCAGCCCGTCGTCGCTCTCACGGGTGTGGTTGGCGTGGTGGATGGTCCAGGCCGACAGCCAGCGCAGCCGCTCGTCGAGAATCTTCAGAGCTTCGATGTCGGTCGTGACGGGCTTGAGCATCGCGCCGCCCTAGCGGCTTGCAAGGCCTTCGAAAACTAGGCGGCCTGGGCCTGGTCATGCACGGCGTCGAACGACGCCTGCGCCCCGTGGATCGCCTCGATATTGTCGAGCGCCCATTGCGTCAGGGCCATGATCGGCCTCAACAGCGAGTGGCCGAGGGCCGTGAGCTCAT
>JAXDPR010000267.1:0-2552 GCA_034668265.1 Sphingomonadales bacterium | reverse complement strand
CTCGTCGACGGCCGGGTTATCGCGCAGCTCGACGAGGATTGGGCACCGGCCGGCAGCCCGGGACGGCATTTCGCGGCGGGTTCGCTTGTCGCTCTGGACCTCGCGCAGCTGAAGGCCGACCCTGCTCACCCCAGGCCGGTGCTGATCTATGCTCCCGGCCCGCGCGAGGCACTCCAGGGCGTGAGCTCGTCAAAAGACGTTCTGCTCGTGTCGACCCTCGACAATGTCCGCGGCCGGACCTTGCTGTTCACTCCCACCGCGAACGGCAAATGGACGCACAAGGCGATGGACCTGCCCGACAATTCGACCTTGTTCGTCGCGGACGCGAGCAGCACGGACGATCAGGCACTGATCGGGGTCACCAATTTCCTCAACCCGCCGTCGCTCTATCTCGCCGACGCGGCGAAAGGCACTGCGCGCCGGATCATGGCCCAGCCGGCGAAGTTCGACGCCTCGAACCTCGTCGTCGATCAGCGCGAAGCAATTTCAAGCGACGGCACAAGAATCCCTTACTTCATCGTCCACCGCCGAGACATGGCGATGGATGGGAACAATCCGACGCTCATCTACGCCTACGGCGGCTTTCAGAGCGCCCAAACGCCCACCTATTCGGGAACGCGCGGAAAATTGTGGATGGAAAAGGGCGGAGTGTACGTGCTCGCCAACATCCGCGGCGGAAGCGAGTTTGGGCCGAAGTGGCACGAAGCCGGACTCGGTGTGAACCGGCAGCTCGTCTATGACGATTTCGCGGCCGTCGCGAAGGACCTGATCGCGACCAAAGTCACCGCCCCGCGGCGGCTTGGCATCGAAGGCGGATCGAACGGGGGCCTGCTCGCCGGAGTCGAGTTCGTCCAGCACCCTGATTTGTGGAATGCGGCCCTGATCGAGGTGCCGCTGCTCGACATGATCCGCATTTCCAAGATCGCCGCCGGCGCCTCTTGGGAAGGCGAATATGGGAGCGTCGATGACCCCGCGATCCGCGCCTTCTGGGAAAAGACGTCGCCCTATCAAAACCTGAAAAAGGGCGCGGCCTATCCCGAGCCGTTCATTTTCACGACGACCAAGGACGATCGCGTCGGGCCCGTGCACGCGCGCAAGTTCGCCGCGCGTATGGAGGAGTATGGCCTGCCCTTTTATTATTACGAGAACACCGAGGGCGGACACGCGGCAGGTGCGAACCTCAAGCAGGCGGCGCACACCAGCGCGCTGGAGATGGTCTATCTGACGCGCAAGCTGATGGATTGAGGCCCGCTGGGCGCGTTCCCTGATAGATAAGAGGGTTTGCGTATAGCAATCTGTCTCCGTTAATGATAATCAGTCGCAACAATGAACGCGCCCTTCCAGCCTGACATCATCGGTCTCGACCGCCTGCCGGTCGGGTCCAAGGCGCGAGTCGCATCGGTTGACTGGGCGGCGCTCGATGAGGGCGAAGCCAATCGGCTGCGCCAGTTCGGGTTCGACGAGGGGGTCACCGTCGAGCTCTTGCACCTCGGCCCGTTCGGGCGCGACCCGATCGCGATCCGCGTCGGGCGGATGACGGTCGCGATCCGGCGCAAGCATGCCGGCGCGGTGGGCGTCACTCCACTCAAGAAGTGACCCCGTTCCCGCTCGTCGCCGTCGCCGGCAATCCCAATGCCGGCAAGAGCGCGCTGTTCAACGCACTGACCGGCGCCCGCCAGAAGGTCGGCAATTATCCCGGAGTCACGGTCGAGCGCCATTCAGGCCGCCTGATCCTGGCCGACGGCCGGCCGGTCGAGATGGTCGACCTGCCCGGCTCCTATAGCCTCGAGCCAGCCAGTCCCGATGAGGCGGTGACCCGCGACGTGCTGCTCGGCCGGCAGAAGGGCGAACGTCAGCCCGACGCCTTGGTGATCGTCGTCGATGCGTCGAACCTCGACAATCACCTCCGTTTCACGCTGCAGCTTATCGAGCTCGGAATACCGACGATCGTCGCCCTCAACATGGTCGATTTGGCGAAGCGCGACGGACTCGAGCTCGACCCCAAGGTGCTGGAGCGCGAGCTTGGCGTACCTGTGATTGAGACCGTCGCCGTCCGCCGGCGCGGAATATCCGAGCTCCAGCAAGCGCTCGACGACATGCTCTCGGCGCCTTTCTGCGGTGTGCACAAGGCGGTGAAGAGCGACCTCATAAGCCTCCAGCGCCGGGCTCGCGAGATCGCGACCGCGGCGGTGGTCAGCGAGACTCCGGTGCGACGCTGGACCCACCGGCTCGACGCCGTGCTGCTTCACCCTGTCATTGGACCCATCATCCTCGCGGTGATCATGTTCGTCATGTTCCAGGCCGTCTTCGCGTGGAGCCAGCTGCCGGTATCGTGGATCGAGAACGCAGTAGCGTGGCTGTCGGGCGTGGCAACGGACGCGCTGCCGCCGGGCCTCGTCCGCTCGCTCGTTGTCGACGGCGCGATTGCGGGTGTTGGCGCGGTGATCACCTTCCTGCCGCAGATCCTGATCCTGTTCTTCTTCATCCTGCTACTCGAAGGCACTGGCTACATGGTCCGCGCCGCATTCCTGATGGACCGGCTGATGCATGGC
>JAXDPR010000266.1:0-4195 GCA_034668265.1 Sphingomonadales bacterium | reverse complement strand
CGAGCGTCTTTTCCGATGATGAGTGGGAAGCGCTCGGCCCGGATGATGACGGGCGCGGGGAGGCCAACCATCCGCAATTCCACCTGAAGCTTTTGCTCGATCGGCTTGGTGTCGCGCGCGGCGAGGTGAAGGCGTGGCGCTGGTCGGGCGGAGCCTCATCGTCTCCCGCAAGGGCCCGCGCAGTCGCGAATGCAATGGCCGCCCCCGATTTTTCCCACAAATGGGAGACTCTGAGGCCGGCGGAGCGACGCCTGTCGGGCATCCGGCTCGCCGAGTTGCCGGACCCGGCATCGGAAGCTCAAGCGATCGCTTTGGCATTGCGTGAAGCGCTCGAAGTTCCGGGCAAGACGGCGGCGTTGGTTACGCCTGACCGCCAGCTCGCAGGGCGCGTTTCCGGGTTGCTCGCGCGGTGGGGAATCGAGGCCGACGACAGCGCGGGCAAGGCGCTGTCGCTGACCGCCGCCGGAACCTTGCTGCTCGGGATTGCCGCGGCCGCCGCCGAGGAGCTGGCGCCTGTGCCGTTGCTCGCCCTCCTCAAGCACCCGCTCGTTGGCGGACAAGGCGACGACCGGCTCGACTGGCTCGAGACGGTCCGAACGCTCGACCTGAAGCTCAGAGGGCCGCGACCGGGGGCCGGGCTCGCCGGCCTCGACGCGCATTTCGGGCATTCACGCGAATGGCAGGCGGCGCGCGAGCGGATCGGCACCATCGACGGGATGCTGGGCAATCCGCTGTCGCTGGCCGAGCTCGCGACAACGCTTGCGGCAGCCGCGCAGGCGCTTGGCGGAGATCGGGCCTGGCGCGGGCCTGATGGCCGAATGGCCGCCGACTTGCTCGCCGAGCTTGAGGCCTCGGTGGCCGCGCGACAACTGGTCGTTGCTCCGGAGGAAGCCGTGCCGCTGCTGTGTCAGTTGCTTGAGGGCCGGGCGGTGCGCCCGCCCTATGGCGGACATCCGCGGATTTTCATCTGGGGCCTGCTCGAAGCCCGGTTGCAGCGCGCCGACCTGGTTGTTCTTGGCGGTCTCAATGAAGGCTCATGGCCGGCGCTGCCCGCGCCTGATGCGTGGCTTCCGCCGAAGGTCCGCTCGACGCTCGGCATGCCGACGCTTGAAAGCCGCGTCGGCCTGGCGGCGCATGATTTCGCCGGCGCGCTCGGAGCACCCGAAGTATTGATCACCCGCGCACGGCGCGACGCGCGGTCGCCGACCGTCGCCTCGCGCTTCCTGCTTCGATTGGGCGCGATCAGCGGCGGCTTGCCGCGCGACCGCACGCTCGAACGCCTGACCTTCGTGTTCGACGATCCTGGCCCGCCGCGGCCCGTTGCGCGGCCCGAACCGTCGCCGCCGGCGGAGCAGCGGCCCGACCGCATTTCAGTCACCGCAGTCGACCGGCTGAAGGCCGATCCCTTCGCTTTCTACGCGCAGGCGATCCTGAATCTGAAGGTACGAGATCCCGTCGACGCCGACCACACCGCGAAGTGGAAGGGGACCGCCGTCCACCAGGTCTTCCAGGACTGGCTGCAGCACGACGATTGCGACCCGAACATGCTGAGGGCTCGGGCCGAGCGGCTGTTGGCCGAAGGGACCATTCACCCGATGCTGCGCGCGCTCTGGGCGCCGCGGCTATTGGAGGCGATCGACTGGGTAGCGGAGCTCGAGCGCGCGAATCGCGCCGAGGGCCGCCGGCCGCTCGCCGCGGAAATAACGGGCGAGGCGGTGGTGGCCGGGGTGACGGTGCACGGCCGCGCCGACCGTATCGACCGGCTGGCAGACGGCGGCCTGGCCATCATCGACTACAAGACTGGTCAGCCGCCGACGCAGAAGGCGGTCACCGAAGGCTTTGCGCTGCAGCTTGGGCTGCTCGGGCTGATCGGTCGCGCCGGCGGGTTCGAAGGCGTGGTGGGCGATCCAGAGGCGTTCGAATATTGGTCGCTGGCCCGTTACCGCGGTCAGTTCGGGCGCCTGATGTGCCCCGACAAGGACATGGGTCCTGGCGAATTTCTCGACCATTCGTACCGGAATTTCGCGAAGGCTGCCGCGGACTGGCTGACGGGCGACGCGCCGTTCACTGCCAAGCTCAACCCGGCCTACGCGCCCTACGGCGATTACGACCAGCTGATGCGGCTCGAAGAATGGTACGGCCGGTGATTCTAGCGCCGCTTCTTCTTGACCTTGGACGCGTAGAGCAAGGCGGCGACGATTGCCGCCGAGCCGATGCCGACGGCCACTCCTGCCTTCACCAGCTTGTTGCGGCGTTGCTCGTTGGTGCGGTCGATGTCGTCGTTGCTGTCGGTCATCGGGCGCCCTCTATGGCGTCGAGCGACTCATTGGAAGCCGTATGAGCGCGCGGCTGCGGACTTTGCCCGAGCTGAAAGGCGAGCAGGCGCTCGCCTCCGATCCGGGGGTGCACGCAGCGCTGTCGGCATCGGCTGGGACCGGGAAGACGCAGGTGCTGACCGCGCGCGTCCTCCGCCTGCTGCTCAAGGGCGCGCGTCCGGAATCGATCCTGTGCCTGACCTTCACCAAGGCTGCGGCTGCAGAGATGGCGAACCGCATCGGGGCGCGCCTCGCGGCCTGGGTGCGGCTCAAGGACAGCGAGCTCGCAACCGACCTCGATCATCTTGGGGAATCGACAGACCCGAGGGCGCGCGAGCGGGCCCGGCAATTGTTCGCGCGCGTGCTCGACTGCCCCGGCGGATTGAAGATCCAGACCATCCACAGTTTCGCGCAGGGACTGTTGGCGGCCTTTCCAGCCGAGTCCGGGATCGTCCCGGGGTTCCGGCCGGTCGAGGGCCGGGCCGAGCAAGAGCTTGTTCGGCGAACGCTCGCCGACCTCATGGCCGATGCCGAGGCGTCGGGCGACGAGGCGCTGATCCGCGATGTTCAGTGCCTCAGCAGGCGTCTCGGCGAAGGCGGCGCGGTCGAATATCTCCAGGCGTGCGCAAGAAAGGCGGACGCGCTCAAGGCCTTGGGACCGCGCGAGGGCATCGAGCCGCAGGTTCGCCGGCTGATGGAACTGCCCAATTCGGTCGACGAGTTCCTCGCTGTGAATTGCGCGGACGACGGGTTCGACTGCGATCTGCTGCGGGCAGTGGCGGACGCCAACCGGCGCTGGGGGAAAGCGACGGGACAGGGAATCGTCGACAACATCGAGGGCTGGCTCGCGATGGACCCGGCCGCTCGGGCGATCGGGCTTCCCGAGCTTGCCGCGATCGTCTTCACGGGCAAGGGCGAGCTTCGCAAGGCGCAGGCTGGTCAGGTCAAGGCTGATCCCGACTATGAGCGCCACACGGAGCGGCTTGCCGGGCGTATCGGCGAGTTGCTGCGCATGCAGCGCGCCGCCCGCCTCGCTTCCGACATCGCCGCGGGACTGCGCGCCGGCCAGGCCTTCGCCGCGGCCTATAAGCAAGCCAAGCAGGCCGCCGGCGTCGCCGATTTCAATGACCTGATCGAATGGACCAGGACACTGCTCGCTCAGCCGGGAATGGGCGAGTGGGTGCGCTACAAGCTCGACCGCCAGATCGACCATGTCCTGGTCGACGAAGCGCAGGACACCAACGCCGCGCAGTGGGAGATCATCGAGCGGCTGGTCGACGAATATTTCAGCGGCTCGAGCGAAGCCGAGCGGCGGACCCGGACTTTGTTCATGGTCGGGGATTTCAAGCAGGCGATCTACGGCTTTCAGGGCACCGACCCGCAACGGTTCAACGAGGCCCGCTCGAAATTCCGAAGGCGCGCCGAAGGTCTGTCGGATGCGGAATCTCCCGCGGAGTTCCGCGACTTGTCGATCGCCGCCAGCTTCCGCTCGGCACAACCGGTGCTCGACGTGGTCGACGCCATGGTCGAGACGGTCGGACCGGAAGCGCTGGCGCTTCGGGAAGCGCCGCCGCGGCACCTTGCGCATCATCGCGACCGTCCCGGCTCAGTCGAGCTGTGGCAGCCGTTCGCTGTCGCGGAATCGCTCGACGAAAGCGACGAAGGCGAGGAGCGCTGGGTCGCGCTGCGCGATCGCCGCTATGCGGGTGTGTTGGCCGAGCGAATTCGGCTGATGATCGAGGAAGCGCCGGTGCTGGCGTCGACCGGACAACCGCTGACTCCTGGCGACATCCTGGTCCTTGTCCGCAGCCGCGGGCAGCTTGCCTCGCTGATCGTCGCCCGCTTGTTCTCTGCCTGGGTGCCGGTCGCGGGGGTAGACC
>JAXDPR010000265.1:0-7488 GCA_034668265.1 Sphingomonadales bacterium | reverse complement strand
CATCGACCAGCACTTCGGGAGTCAGCGGCCGGCTGTTGTAGGTGCTCGACATCGCCGCCGCATAGGCTCCCGCGGTGCGGAAGACGACGAGGTCGCCAGCCGCCACTTCATCCATCTGCCGCGCGGTTGCGAAGGTGTCGCCCGTCTCGCACACCGGTCCAACGACATTGGCCGTGCGCTTCCGACCGCTCGGCCGGACCGCTTCGATCCGGTGCCAGGCATCGTAGAGCGCGGGGCGCATCAAGTCGTTCATCGCCGCGTCGACAATCACGAACGGGTCGATCGCGCCGGGCTTTACGCGAATGACCCGCGACAGGAGCACGCCGGCGTTGGCGACGATCAGCCGACCGGGCTCGAACACAAGCCGGACATTCCAGCCGCCGGCGATCCGCTTGACCATCGCGCCATATTCGGCCGGGCTTGGCGGGGGCGGCTGGCCCGGATCGTAAGGTACGCCAAGCCCGCCGCCGAGGTCAGCGACACTGATGTCATGCCCGGCTGCGCGAAGCTCCGCGATGAGTTCGCCGACGCGGGTGAAGGCGCGCTCGAGCGGCTCCAGGCTGGTCAGCTGGCTGCCGATATGGACGGCGACGCCCTGGACCTTGAGGCCGGGCAGCCTCGCGATCCGGGCGTAGGCCTCGACCGCTTCTCCGATCGGGATTCCGAACTTGTTCTCGGCGGCGCCGGTCGTGATCTTCGCATGGCCGCCGGCCGCGACATCCGGATTGACCCGAAAACCGACTGGCGCGGTTCGGCTTGTTGCCGTCGCCACGGCCGACAGCATCTCCGCTTCGTCGAGGGATTCAAGGTTGAACTGATATAGGCCGCCTTCGAGGGCGAGCCGCATCTCTTCCTCGGTCTTGCCGACGCCCGAAAAGACGATCTTGCCGCCCGGCACGCCTGCGGCCCGCGCCCGCTGGTACTCACCGCCGGACACCACGTCCGCGCCAAGCCCGGCCTTGGCGAGGGTCGCGATCACCGCGCTGTTGGGATTTGCTTTGACGGCATAAGCGATCAGCGGGTCAGCCAGGCCTTCCAATGCCGAGCGCAGCGCAGCGACGTGGCGGCACATGGTGGCCGTCGAATAGACGTAAACCGGAGTGCCCACCGCCGCCGCGATATCGGCCAGCGGCACCTCCTCACAATAAAGGTCGCCGTTCCTGAGCTGGAAGTGGTCCATAGCGGAAGACCCAACGCACAGCTCCCTTCCCCTTTGCAAGCCCAAGAGGCATGGAGGCGGGCGTGAGCAGCATCGTCGCCGATGAAGTGAAGCAGTTCGCCGCCCAGGCCGGCGACTGGTGGAACCCGGACGGGCCCGAGGCCATGCTTCACAAGCTGAACCCCGTCCGCCTCAAATACATTCGTGATCAGGTGGACCAACATTGGCAGTGCGACGAGTGCCGCCGGACGCCGCTCGAGGGGAAGACGGCGCTCGACGTCGGCTGCGGCGCCGGGCTGCTGGCCGAGCCGCTGGCACGGCTGGGAGCGCGCGTGACCGGACTCGACGCCTCGCCCGAGCTAATCGCCGTCGCGCGGGACCATGCCGCGGCGACGGGGCTCGCGATCGACTATCGCGCGGGCGAGATTTCCGAGCAGGAGGGCCAATTCGACCTCGTCACCTGCCTCGAGGTGATCGAGCATGTCGCCGATCCGGCAGTGTTCGTGAAGGCGTTGGCCAAGCGCCTCGCTCCTGGAGGACTGCTGATCCTGTCGACGCCCAACGCTACCGGCTGGTCAAAGCTGCTGATGATTACGCTCGGCGAAGGCCTTGGGCGGATCCCGAAGGGCACGCACGATTTCGACAAGTTCATCGGCCCGGAGCGGCTGCGGGTGCTGCTTGCGGAAGCGGGGCTGAAGTGCCTCGACGTCGAAGGAATCGCCTGGTCGCCGACGCGAGGCCTGCACCTCAGCGACGATGTGCGGCTGAATTATCTGGTCGCGGCGGTGCACTCGGCATAGTTCGCGAAGGTTCGACTCGAAGTGACAAATCGTATGTCGGGCAAGTATCCCGGCGCCCGCCACCCAGAAGAACGACGGCGAACAGGCTCGATTCTGAAGGGAACAGGACGATGCCGAACGACAAGACGCTGCAGCATGGAGGTCGGTCGCCCGCGCGGCGGGTGCTGCGGATGGTGGCGATCGCGGTCGGGGCGCTGTTGCTGGCCACCGCGATTGCTATCGCGGCAATGGTCCGGCCCGACATTCCGCTCGCCCAGCTCATGCCGAAATATGGAACGCCACCGTCGAAGTTCATCGAGATTCAGGGGATGCGGATCCGCTATAGCGACGAGGGAGCGGGACCGCCGCTGGTTCTGCTGCACGGGTTCAGCTCGTCGCTCGACACCTGGGATGGCTGGCAACGGCAGCTCGGGAACAAGCGCCGCGTGATCCGTCTCGACCTGCCCGGATTCGGGCTGACCGGGCCGGCGCCCGACGGCAATTATACCGCCGAACGCTATGTCGGCGTCGTCACCGAGTTGCTCGACAAGCTCGGCGTCGAGCGCACCGATATCGCCGGCAATTCGATGGGCGGGCGCACCGCGCTGATGTTCGCGCTCGCGCATCCGGAGCGGGTCGGCAAGCTGATCCTGGTCGACGCCGGTGGCCTGCCGTGGCCGGAGCCGCCGCTGTTCAAGCTGGCGAAAACGCCCGTCGTGGGCGGTTGGCTGGTGCGCCACGTCACGCCGCGCTTCGTCGTCCGCCGCAACCTCGAGACGGTCTACGGCATTCCGTCGCGGCTCCGCGACGCAGTCGTCGAACGCTATTGGGAAATGACGCTGCGCGCCGGCAACCGCGGCGCGATCGTGAGGCGGATCACGGGTCCGGCCGATCCGCCGCTGGCAACTCTCCTGGCCCGAGTGAAGGCGCCGACCTTGATCCAGTGGGGCAAGCTCGATCGATGGATCCCGCTGGCGGACGCATACGGGTTTCAGCGCGGCATCGCCGGCGCCCAGCTGCGGGTCTACCCGACCGCCGGCCACGTCCCGATGGAAGAGCTCCCCGAGGCGACTGCCCGCGATGCCGACGCCTTTCTCGGAACGCCCGGCACTGGACAGCCGGACGCTCACTAACCGGCGGCGTCGGCTGGAAATCCACTTTGTCGTAGTGCGCGGCCTGCACCGCAGCGAACATGTGCGCCTCAATGACCTAGTCGCTGCGTCCGCGCTTAGCCAAGCTCAGCTCAACCTGATTCATGAACGCCCCGCGCTTAACCGTCATTAACCATCTGGCCCAAATTGGGACTTGGCCTAAGCCGTTGATTCTTCGAATCTTAAAGGCCGGGGGGCCAGCCGATGCGTTCACTGTTCAACTTCTCCTCGCGCGACATCGCCATCGACCTCGGCACCGCCAACACGGTCGTCTACGTGCGCGGCCAGGGCATCATCACGAGCGAGCCCTCCGTCGTCGCGATGGAAATCGAGAATGGGGTGCGAAAGGTCCGCGCCGTCGGCAACGACGCCAAGCTGATGATGGGCAAGACGCCCGACAACATCCGGACGATCCGGCCGCTGCGCGCCGGCGTCATCGCCGACATCGAGGTCGCCGAGGAGATGATCAAGCACTTCATCCGCAAGGCGCATGGCGGCCCGAGTCGCTTTTCGCGCGGGCCCGAGGTGGTGATCTGCATTCCATCCGGCGCGACCAACGTCGAGCGGCGCGCCATCCGCGACGCGGTCCACAACGCCGGGGCCGACCGGGTTTCGCTGATCGAGGAGCCGATGGCCGCGGCGATCGGCGCCGGGCTGCCGGTGGCCGAGCCGATCGGATCGATGGTCGTCGACATTGGTGGGGGCACGACGGAAGTCGGCGTGATTTCGCTTCAGGGGCTGGCGCTGTGCCGCTCGGCGCGGGTCGGCGGCGACAAGATGGACGAGGCGATCGCTTCCTACGTGCGGCGCAACTACAATCTGCTGATCGGCGAAGGCACGGCCGAGCGCGTGAAGCTCGAGATCGGCGCTGCAGTGCGGCCGGTCGACGGCAAGGGCCTGACGGCGCTTGTTCGCGGCCGAGACGTCGGCCGCGGCATGCCCGGCGAGATCGAACTCAACCAGTCGCAGATAGCCGATGCGCTCGCCGAGCCGGTCAACCAGATCATCGAGGTCGTTCGCACTGCGCTGGAGCATACGCAGCCGGAGATCGCCGCCGACGTGATCGACCAGGGCATCACGATGACGGGGGGCGGCTCGCTGCTGCGCGAGATCAGCACCGTGCTCCAGGACGCAACGGGGCTTCCGGTTCACGTCGCCGACGACCCGATGAGTTGCGTCGCCTTGGGTGCCGGGCGAACGCTCGAAGACCAGGTCTATCGGGGTGCCTTGATAGCCGCCTAGAAATCCACTTTGTCGTAATGCCCGGGCGGGACGATCACCTCCATCCGCTCGGCGAGCAGCGGCCGGAAGCAGGGCCGCGACTTCATCACCGCATACCAGTCCTTGGTCTGCTTGTGCCCGCGCCAGTCGAGCGCGCCGAGATAGTCGATCACGCTTAGGTGCGCGGCGGCGGTGAAGTCGGCGAGGCTTAGACCCGGCCCGGCCAGCCAGCGACGGTGGTCGAGCAGATAGTCGAGATAATCGAGATGCTCCGACGCGGTCCGCATCGCCTCGCGCAGCACGCGCGTGTCGGGGCTCTCGCGGTTGACCAGGCGCTTGCGCATCCGCTCGTTCATCAGCGGCTCGACCGCCTCTCGGTAGAGCTTGATGTCGAACCATTCGGTCATCCGCCGGATCTCGGCACGGAGCGCGGCATTGCCGTGGATCATCGGCATCCGGTCCACGGTTTCGTCCAAATATTCGACGATCGGCTGCGAGCCGATCAGGGTCACCGCCTGGTCCGGTTCGACCATCACCGGCGTTTCGCCGGCGGGGTTCAGGTCCATGAACTCGTCGCGGCGCTCCCACGGGTTCTCGCGCACCAGCTCATGGCCGACCCCCTTCTCGGCGAGGACGAGCCGGACCTTCCGCGAAAAAGGGCACAGCGGGAACTGGAAGAGCTGCCACATGGGCGGCAGCTTTAGCGGCTAAGCCCGGTGCGTCTAGCGCCTCGGATAGGTCGGATCGGGCATGTTCGCGACGGCACGCTCGAGCGCCTGCTGGGCCTGGTTGAGGCCCTGCATCATCGCCGGGAGCGCCTGGTTCAGTGCATTCATGCTCTGCCGGACCATCGGGCGGACATTGGCCATGTCCTGCTGGACGTGGCGGTCGAAATTGGGGTCGTCGCGGCGCGCCATGTCGCGCACCGTCATGCGCTTCTCGGCGGGGCTCGCCCGTCGCCCTTCGAGCGCGGCGCGCACTTCGCCGACCCGTAGGTCGAGCAGCGCCTGCGACAGGCCCTGCATGGCATCCGCGAGTCGGTCGGCGGTCGCTGGATCGGTAAGCTCGGGCGGTAGCTGAGGCGGTGGCGCGGGCTGGGCGATCGCCGGGGCGGCGAACCCGAAGAGCGGGAGAAGGAGCAGGATCTTGCGCATTGGCACCACCATCTAAGTCACTGAATTATCGGCCTGCGCCTAACCCCGCGCAAGTTAAAACTCAGGTACCGGGCTTCCCCTGCCCGCCACCGAGATAATCGAGGATGAGCGCCTTCGCGTCCTCCTGGAGCTTCGGCAGCTCGTCGGCGACCACCGCTTGGCCAAGTTTCATCGACTCGGTCGCGATCTGCGGCATCTCCGACTGCATCTTGATCATCACGGGGTCGCTCTGCATCTGTGCCAGGCGATCGAGCTCGTAAGCCGTGAAATGCTCACAATAGATCAGCTTTGTCCCTTGCTTCATATCCGCCCGGTGCTCCGTGAACGCGGCGCGAATATGAACGCCGACCATGAGCTGAAGCTTGGCAACGACATCCATCGGCAGCGGCTTATCGATGCTTGCACTGAGCTTCGCCGGCATGTCGCTCTGAATTTGCGCGATCACCGATTCCATCGTTCGATCAACCAAGGAATCGTAGTGCATTACCACAAGCAGCCTGTCAGCGGCCGCGAGGCGCTGTGGGTCGACAGCAGCGGTAGCAGCTCGCGAAGTTGGAGGCGCCGCGTCCGCCGGCGCCGCAATGCTCAGAGCCGCAGCGCAACTTCCTAGCGCAAACCATGCTCGCATTACTTGTCCTCCCACCCTCTGATCCGGCGCATCAAGCTTAGACGGCGAGGCCGGTCGGTCAATCAGCGCATCGTCAGCCAGCCGAGGGCCGCGGCGCCTGCCGCGATGCGGTACCAGGCGAAGGGCGCGAAGCCATGCCGCGAGATGTAGTGGACGAATGCGCGCACGACGACGAGCGCGACGATGAAACTGGTGACGAAGCCGACCGCGACCGCGCCGAATCCTACCCCGCTCGCGCCGGCGAGCAATTCGTGTCGATGCTTGACGAATTCGAGGGTCGTCGCGCCGAGCATCGTGGGGATCGCAAGGAAGAAACTGAACTCCGCAGCGGTGCGACGCTCGACGCCAAGCGACAGCGCCCCCATGATCGTCGCGCCCGAACGGCTGACGCCGGGGATCATTGCCAGGCACTGGGCAATACCGATCCCGACGGCGGTCCCGACCGGCAATTCGGCGACGCCGACGACGTCCGATCGCTTCGCCAGCTTCTCGATAACCAGGATCGCGATGCCGCCGAGGATGAAGGCGATGGCGACGACATAGGCGTTCCCGAGCAGCGCCTCGATATGCTTGATCAGGATGAAACCGAGGATTGCCGAGGGCAGGAAGGCGATCAGGATATTGCGCACGAAGCGCAATGACACCGGGTTGCGGCGGACCAGCCCTTCGAGCACGGCCCAGAAGGTCCGCCAGTAGAGCACGACGATCGCGAGGATCGCGCCCAATTGGATGATGACGTTGAACGCTGCCCATTTTTCGGCGTCGAAGCCGAGCAGCTTCGTGGCGAGGATCAGGTGCCCGGTCGACGAGACGGGGAGGAATTCGGTGACGCCCTCGACGATGCCGAGGATGATCGCGATCAGCAGGATTGGCATCGGCTAGGCGTCGATGCTCAGTGGGATGCCGTCAAATGAATTCGCTTGCCCGCAAACCGGTTGCCCCGAAATCGGCCGAGCCATTCGTAGGCGACGGCGGCGAGCGGCGTCGGGCGAATGCCGAAGGCTGCCAGGCCTGGGCGCTCGCCCGAGGGCACATTGTCGCGTTGAAGCATCAGCCACTGGTCGCGGGTCAGCGGCGCGCCCGGCAACCAGCCAAGCTTCGATAGCAAGCTCGCGAACAGGTCAGGCAGCGTCACGATCTCCGGCTGCCGGCCGGTGATCTCGAGGATCGCGCGGTGAAGCTCGATCATGCTCAGCCGCTGCGGCCCGCCGATTTCGTAAGACTGGCCGCCGAACCGCTGCGGATCGAGCGCGGCCATCGCGATCGCCTTGCCGAGGTCGCGGACGTAGACCGGCTGGAAGACGCGCCTGGCCGCAATGATCGGGAGGATCGGCAGCCGCGCCATTGCGGCGAAGCGGTTGGTCAGCTCGTCTTCCGGGCCGAACACCAGCGAGGG
>JAXDPR010000264.1:0-6800 GCA_034668265.1 Sphingomonadales bacterium | reverse complement strand
GTGCGGCCTCGGCGCCACGGGCGTCTCCTGATCATGCGGTCGTGTCATCGTTTCCTCCTCTGTTAGGGTTTACGCGCTCCTGTATTCGGGCTCTCGATAGCCGATGGCCGAAAGCGTACTTGCCAGACGCGCGGCCTCTGCCGTCCGTCCAAGACGCTGCAGCAACATTTGGTGCTGGCTCATCTCGACCGGGCGTTCGGTGATGTTCTGCGGGATTGCTGCCAGGCCGGAGGTCCACGCTTCGCGCGCGGCAACTTCATTCCCGAGCTCATGCTGGACGTCGCCAAGTAGCCGGTAGGCCTTCGCGAGCCCGTACCGGTCCTCGACCGGGTCCCTGCTATTGATCGTCTTGGCCGCTGCCACAGCACTGGTCGCGAGCGACAGCGCGTCGACTTTCGACCCAGACCTCAGGGCGGCATTAGCCCGCACTTTTAGGCAGTCTCGGTGGAGGAGCCGCCAATCCGCAACGCCTGGGTCTTTGGAAAACAGACGATCCGTAAAATCGCAGCCAGTTTTTACCTCGGCGGCGCCTTGGGCGTTTTGGCCCGCGACCAGGAAGTATTCGGCCAAATCCAGGTGCGACTGCGCCGTTCGTTCGATCCAGATACTGTTGGACGGTTCGACGGCGAGCAGCTGTTCGGCCTGCGTCGCGGCCTGCAGGGCCTGCTGGATTGCGCGGGCAAGGTCGCCGCGGAAGGCATAAATCTTCCCCAACGACCGGTGTGCCGCGATCAGCTTTGAGCCAAAATCGGAATCGCGGCTTTGCTGGAACAGCGGCTCCAACAGGGAAACGTCGCGCCGGCGGTCCGCCAAGGCGGCATCGAGGCGTCCCTCCGCCAAATGCGAGTCGGCCACCCAGGCAAGCGATTCCACCAGCGATTTCTGATAATCCATGTTGTGAGGATCAGCCGTGGCGAAAGCGTCCATGCCCCTGAGCGCTTGCTCCAGCTGTTTCGATGCTTCGGCGAAGCGGCGCTGATTGAACAGCATGACCCCGAGATTCGCGTCGGCGCTTTGGGCCTCCATCCGCCACTTCATGTTGTTCGGATCAAGCGCGACTTCGCGTTCGGAGAGAGTTTTGTAATCGCGAAATGCTGTCTCCGCTGCCTTCTCGTCCCCGCGGCGCAGCGCGATGTCTCCGACATAGAAGACGTTCTGGGCGTGGTCGAAAATCCGCTGCGGATCATTGGGCTTGCGCCGGATCGCTTCCGACGTTCCCGCCATGGCCTCGCGATATAGCCGCATCGCGCCGTCGAGATCGCCGCGCGAATTGGCGACGCCGGCCATGAGCGACAGCGCGGCAGATCGCTGCATCAGCGATGAGTCCGAGAGATCCGAGGTGTCCTGCTTGTGGTAATAAGCTAGGACCTTCGCGCCGACGCCATCGAGGGCGTCCAGACGGCCGATCGGTTCGAGCTTGTCCTTGAGATCGCCGAGCATGAAGCTGATCAGGCCTTCCGCCTCACGCCGCTGCTCGCGCGCCGAGTCACGCGCTTGGATGGCCGTGACCGCGAGCGTGCTTGTCACCGCCATGCCCGCCAGTGAGCCCGCCGCGAGAAAGGCGAGCTGGCGATGACGGCGGGTGGTTTCGCGCTGCACCAGCTCGTCGAGGCCGACACCCAGCATTCCCGCAACGAGCTTCAGAAAGGCGAGGCGCTTGCCCTCACCCGTGAAACGGAAGTCCGCCGCGAGCGGCTCCGCGCGCTTGGTGGTTGGCCTGCCGCGACGGTCGTATTTGTAGCGCAGCGCCGGCGGGAAGCATTCCTCCGCCTCGCGGCCCGGCATGTCGCTGGCGAACGGCTCTCCGTCCGCGACCGCGGCGAGCACACAGCCTTCGGGCCGCGTCCGCTTGAACGATTCGATCTCGGCGTTGGTCCAGCGTGACTTGGCTGCCGTGCGCGAGCAAAGCACGATCAGGAATTGTGAGGCAGCCAGCGCCGCCTCGATGTCCTCAGCGAGATCGCCGCTCGCGGAAAGCTCGTGCTGGTCGCGGAAAATCGGCGTGAGTCGTCTCGGGACCACGCCGTTGGAGGTCAGCTTTCCAGCGAGTGAAGAGGGCACCCGGAACTTTTCCAGTTCCCGGTGCAGCCACTCCGCGAGCTCCTTGTCGTGGTGGCTGTAACTGAGGAATGCGTAATAGCGCGTGCGCAGGCGCGGTATGCGCCGCACTTCGCCGCGTTCGTGATCGATCGCGCCACTTTCGTCCGGCAATCGGGCAAGCTTGGCCATTGGCCGCCCCCAGCGAGTCCGCTTAACCTTGTTAACACAACGGGATAAGTGGCGCGAATCCGCCAAAGCGGTTCCCCCCGCCTGGCGAACGCCCTATATTCGGTCCCGAACAACCAGAGAGATCAATGTCTTCCATCCGTCCCTGGCGCGATATCGAGCGGCGCAAGTCGCGGCAGATCATGGTCGGCTCCGTCCCGGTCGGCGGAGACGCGCCGATCAGCGTCCAGACCATGACCAACACTCCGACCGAGGACGCGAAGGCGACGATCGACCAGATCCGTCGCTGCGAGGAAGCGGGCGCGGACATCATCCGCGTCTCCTGCCCGACGGCTGACGCGACTGCGGCGCTAAAGGAGATCGTCCGCGCGGCGAGCGTGCCGATCGTCGCCGACATCCATTTCCATTACAAGCGCGCGCTCGAAGCGGCCGACGCCGGCGCCGCCTGTCTCCGGATCAACCCCGGCAACATCGGGTCCGAAGAGCGCGTCCGCGAAGTCATCGCCGCGGCCAAGGCCAACGGCTGCGCGATCCGCATCGGCGTCAATGCCGGAAGCCTCGAGAAGGACCTGCTCGAAAAATATGGCGAGCCCTGCCCGGAGGCGCTTGTCGAAAGCGCGCTCGACCATATCCGCATCCTCGAGGACCACGATTTCCGCGAGTATAAGGTGGCGGTCAAAGCCAGCGACGTGTTCCTCGCCGTCGCCGCTTACCAACAGCTCGCCGACCAGGTCGATTGCCCGCTTCATCTCGGCGTGACTGAAGCCGGCGGACTAATCGGCGGCTCGGTCAAATCGGCGCTCGGGATCGGCTCGCTCCTGTGGGCCGGCATCGGCGACACCATTCGCGTTTCACTGTCCGCGGAGCCCGAGGAAGAGGTCCGCGTCGGCTATGAGATCCTGAAGAGCCTCGGGATCCGCAGCCGCGGCGTTCGCGTCGTCTCCTGCCCGAGCTGCGCTCGCCAGGGCTTTGATGTCATCCGTACCGTCGAAGCGCTCGAGGAAAGGCTCCAGCACATCAAGACGCCGATGTCGCTCAGCGTGCTCGGCTGCGTCGTCAACGGGCCGGGCGAAGCGCGCGAGACCGACATCGGCATCACCGGTGGCGGCCAAGGCAAGCACATGGTCTATCTCTCGGGCGTCACCGACCACCATGTCCAGGACGCCGACATGATCGAGCATATCGTGAGGCTGGTCGAGGCCAAGGCCGCGGAGCTCGAGGCCGCCGAGGCGCTACCGACGCTCGACGCCGCCGAGTGATTTAGCCTTCCTTTACCTTGTGGGCGCAGCTTGGGCTTGTGACCAAGCTGCTGATCATCCTGCTGTTCGGTGGAGCGCTCGCTAACTCGCTGGCGTCGGCGCATCGCGAACCGCCCCTGCTGATCGACCCGCAACCCTCGTCCGCTTCCCTCGACGCCGGCAATTGACGGCGCGCAGCCTGTCCCGGGGATAGGCGAGCACCGGCAACGCAAGCTAAGCCGCGCGCGTGAACCGCGTCGCGCAACATCCCGCCAATGCATTCCTTGCCGCGCTCGGCGCCGTCGCGGTGCTGTCGATTATGGACGCGACGATGAAACATCTCGTCCTCGCCATCGGCATTCTCGCCGTCAGCATCTGGCGCTCGCTCGCCAATGTCGCGATCAGCGCCGCCTTGTATCTGCCGCGGCGCCGCACCTGGCCCAGCCGCGGAACGCTTGCGATCCATGTCAGCAAGGGCGTGGTCGTCGCGGTCATGGCGGGGCTGTTCTTCTGGGGCATCGGCCGCGTCCACTTGGCGCAAGCGCTGGCGCTGACCTTCATCGCCCCCCTGATCGCCTTGCTGCTCGCGGCGATGTTTCTCGACGAGCGGGTCGGCAAGCGCACGATCGCCGGTTCGGTGGGCGCTTTCGCCGGAGTGGCCGTCATCGTTTACGGCCAGGCGAGCTCGCGGCTGGGGGCTGGGGTGCTCCTGGGCAGCGCCGCGATCATCGGTTCGGCGCTCTGCTACACGGTCAACATCGTCATGATGCGCTGGCAGGCGCTCGCCGCCAAGCCGTTGGAGATCAACTTTTTCCAGTCGCTGACGGTTATGGCGGTTTGGCTGCTTGCGATGGCGTTCGCAGGCCCACCGCAATGGCCGTCGGGGCAGTGGGTATGGATCGCGCTTGCCGCATCGCTGTCGACGATCGGCACCCTGCTCTTCGCCTGGGCCTATGCGCGCGGCGAAGCGAGCTATCTCGCAGTCACCGAATACAGCGCGTTCCTGTGGGCCGCAGCGCTCGGCTGGCTGGTCTTCGGCGAGCGCGTGTCGATTTACACCATGGTCGGTGCGGTGATGATCGTCGGAGGCTGCCTGATCGCTTCCCGCGGCCAGGTGCGCGCCCCGCCCGAGATCGACATTGATGCCTAGCTGGCGCCTGACGCCAGCAGATTGATGCTGAAGGCGAGGACACCGATGTTGAAGCCGAAAGCGGCGAGACAGTGGAAGGTTACGACCTTTCGGATGTGCTCTTTCGTGATCTGCACGTCGCTGGTGGCGAAGGCCATTCCGCAGGTGAAGGAGAAATAGACGAAGTCCCAATAGTGAGGCTGGCGCGTTCCAGGGAATTCGAATCCGTCGCAGTCGGGGCTCGGGCTCATGTAGGCAAGATGCGCATAATGCAGCGCATAGACCATGTTGCTGAACAGCCAGGCCAGGATCAAGGTCAGCACGATCAACAGCTTGGTCGTCGGCTGGGGATTGCGGCCGACCACCTCCGCCGTGATCGCGACCAGCAGCACCGCCACCACCGTGCCGGTGATGGCCAACAGGCCGACGCGGTTGGCGTCATTCTCCGCTGCGTGCCGGCGAATTTCGGCTTCCTCGTGCGTGCTCAGCAGCGAGACGCAGGAAATCAGGAAGACGACCGCGGCGACATTGAAGCCGGCCATCATCCCGAGCCACCAATTGTGGATCAGCAAGGCCGCGGCGGGGGTCACGGCGAGCAGGATGATCATGAACAAGAGGAATCGCGCCGGCGCGATCTTATTGCCGATAGTGTCCGGCTTCTTCATGAGACGAAAGCGTAACGAAACGCCGAGCGGCGTCCAGTGAAAGGATTTTCATGCCCTGGCTGTGGCTGATCGTCGGCGGAATGTTTGAGGTTGGGTTCACGACCTCGCTGCGTTTCGTGGATGGGTTCCGGAACCTCCCCTGGACTCTTGCCTTCCTCGCCTCGGTCGCGGTCAGCATGGGCCTGCTCGAGGTCGCCTCGCGCTCGATCCCGATGGGCACGGCCTATGCGGTTTGGGGCGGTATCGGCGCGGTCGGAACGGTGATCGTCGGAATCCTCTGGTTCCACGAACCGTCGAGCACCGTCCGGCTGCTCCTGATCCTCGCCATCGTCGCCGCAATCGCGGCGCTGCGGTTGACCGCCTAGCGTTGCGGCTGGAGAAGCGGCGCGATCTCCGGGCTTTCCTCGATCGAGCGATAGAATTTGGGCGCCGGGAAGGGTCCGCGCGCCTGCTCATAGGCATAGCCGAGGTTGAGCAGCAGGCTTTCCGACCACTTCGGGCCCATGAAGCTCAGTCCGACCGGCAATCCCTTCACCAATCCCATCGGCACGGTGAGGTGCGGATAGCCGGCGACCGCGGCGAGCGAGCCCGCGCCGCCACCGGTGAACAGGTCGCCGTTCGCGGCATCGATGGCCCATGAAGGACCGACCGTGGGACCGATGAGCGCGACCACACGATTATCCCTCATCAGTTTGTCGATGCCGTTGGGCCCGGCTGCCTGAAAACTTAACGCCCGCGCTTTCTTGTAGGCAGGATCGTTCAGTCCCTTTGTTTTCTGTGCCTGCTCGAACAACTCCTGGCCGAACAGGGACATTTCCTGCCGGGCGTGCGCCTTGTTGAATTCGATGACGTCGGCGAGCGTTCGGACGCCGATCGGCGCCGGGCTGCTCTTCAGATATTTGGCCAAGTCAGCCTTGAGCTCGGCCTTCAGGACGATTGTTTCATTGTTGCCGATCGGCTTGTCGTCGAACTTCTTGATGTCGACCAGGATCGCGCCCTGCTGACGCAATATCGCCAGCGCCGTGTTGAAAGCGGGATCGAGCGTTTCGGTCGACGAGAAGCGCAAAACTCCGATCCGCTTGCCCTTCAGCGAACTGGCGTCGAGCGCCGCGCCATAGTCGCGCTTGTGCTTGTCGGCGTCGCGGGTGGCCGGGTCGGCGGCATCGCTTCCCGCGATGATCGTCAGCAGTTCCGCCGCTTCGCGCACCGTTGCCGCCATGGGCCCGGCGGTGTCCTGGCTATGACTGATCGGGACGATGTGAGTCCGGCTGACGAGGCCGACGGTCGGCTTCAATCCGACAATCCCGTTGAGCGAGGCGGGGCAGGTCACCGAGCCGTCGGTCTCGGTCCCGATCGCCAGGCGCACCAGCCCGGCGGCGACCGCCGCGCCGCTGCCGCTCGATGAGCCGCAGGCATTGCGGTCGAGCGCCCACGGGTTGCGCGTCTGACCGCCGACCGCGCTCCAGCCGGAGATCGAGCGCGTCGAGCGGATGTTGGCCCACTCGCTAAGATTGGTCTTGCCGAGGATGATCGCGCCGGCCG
>JAXDPR010000263.1:0-6303 GCA_034668265.1 Sphingomonadales bacterium | reverse complement strand
CTCTTGTCGATCAAGGCCTGAAGCATCTCGCGCTCGGGCGAAAACCAGAAACCGTTGTAGATCAGGCTTGCGTATCGCGGCATCACCTCATCCTTAAGGTGCATCGCCCCTCCGTCGAGCGTGATGCTTTCGATCCCGCGGTGCGCCGCAAGCAGAATCGTGCCGCCGGGCGTCTCGTAAACGCCGCGCGATTTCATCCCGACGAAGCGGTTCTCGACGAGGTCGAGGCGGCCGATGCCATTGTCGTGGCCGAGCTGGTTGAGCCTGGTCAGCAGCGCCGCCGGCGACAGCTTCTCGCCGTCGATCGCGACCGGGTCTCCGCGTTCGAAATCAATGGTGATTTGGGTCGCCTTGTCTGGCGCATCCTCAGGCGAAATCGTCCGCTGGTGGACATATTCCGGCGCCTCAGCCGCCGGGTCCTCGAGCACCTTCCCCTCGGACGATGAGTGCAACAGGTTGGCGTCGATCGAGAAAGGCGCTTCGCCGCGCTTGTCCTTGGCGATCGGGATCTGGTGCTTCTCCGCAAAGTCGAGCAGCGCCTCGCGGCTCTGGTAATGCCACTCGCGCCACGGCGCGATGACCTTGATATCGGGCTCCTGCGCATAATAGCCGAGCTCGAAGCGGACCTGGTCGTTGCCCTTGCCCGTCGCGCCGTGACAGACGGCGTCGGCGCCGACCTTCCGCGCGATCTCGATCTGGCGCTTGGCGATCAGCGGCCGCGCGATCGACGTGCCGAGGAGGTAATCGCCCTCGTACTGCGTGTTGGCGCGGAACATCGGGAAGACGAAGTCGCGGACGAACTCTTCGCGCAGATCCTCGATGAAGATATTCTCGGGCCGGACGCCCAGCATCTCCGCCTTGCGGCGTGCCGGCTCGACCTCCTCGCCCTGCCCCAGGTCCGCGGTGAAGGTCACGACCTCCGCGTTATATTCGGTCTGCAGCCACTTGAGGATGATCGAGGTGTCGAGCCCGCCTGAGTAAGCGAGCACGACCTTCAGTTTCTTGCCGGTCATTATTTGTGTTCCAACATCCAAAGCATGGCGCCGCGCGCGGTGTGCATCCGGTTCTCGGCCTGCCGCCATACCGCCGAACGCGGGCCGTCGATCACCGGCGCCGTAACCTCCTCGCCGCGCCGCGCGGGCAAGCAGTGGAGGAACCAGGCGTCGTTGGCGCGCGCCATCAGCGCCTCGTCGACTTGGTAGCGCTCAAACGCGGCGCGGCGTTCGTCGCTATCCTCGCCGCCCATCGACACCCAAACGTCGGTGTACACCACATCGGCGCCGTCGGCGGCTTCGGCCGGATCGGCGATCGAACCGTCGAGGCCAAATCCTTCCGGACTGGCGATGACGAATTCGGCGCCGACCAGTGTGCATGCTTCGGCGAGCGAGCGCGAGACATTGTTGCCCTCGCCGATGAAGGCGATTTTCACGCCTTCGAGGCGGCCGAGCAGCTGCTTAACGGTCAGCAAATCGGCAAGCGCCTGAAGCGGGTGGTCGGTGCCCGACAGCATGTTGAGCACCGGAGCCGCATTCACCTGCGCCATCTCCTCCAGCAAGCCGTGGTCAAACACGCGCGCCGCGATAATCGCATGATAGCAGGCAAGCGTGTGCGTCACATCGGCGACGCTTTCGCGTGAACCGATGCCGAGCTCGTTCGGCTGGATATGGACCGGATGCCCGCCGAGCTGCGCGACCGCCATCTCCATCGAGTTGCGCGTGCGCGAGCTCGGCTTCTCGAAATAAAGCGCGACGCCTTTCCCTTCGAGGATTCGCGGATACGGCTGCTCCGAAGCCGCGAGAATCCACGCCAGGTCCGCTGCAGTCAGGTCAAGGATCGACAGCAGGTGCTTCACCAGCTCTTCTCCTTGCGCACCATCGTGCCGACGCCATGATCAGTCAGCAGCTCGATCAGCAGCGAGTGATGCACGCGCCCGTCGATGATGTGGGCGAAATTGACGCCCTGATCGACCGCATCCGCGCAGGCCTTGAGCTTGGGGATCATGCCCTTGCCGACGCTTTCGTGCGCGATCCGTTCGCGAAGTTCGGCGGAGGTCAGTCGCTGGATCAGCGTCGTCTCGTCCCTCGGGTCCTCGAGCAGGCCGGGAACCGCGGTCAGATAGACGATCTTCTCGGCTTTCATCGCCACGGCAATCGCGCGCGCCGCCTCGTCCGCGTTGACGTTGTAGGGCTGTCCCTCGGCATTCGCTCCTACAGTCGAGATTACCGGGGTCAGCCCATCGTCGAGCAGGCGGTGGATGAGCTCGGCGCGAACGCCCGTGACATTGCCGACGAAACCGAGCTTCGGATCGGCCGGCGTGACCGTCAGCAGGCCCGCATCCTCGCCCGATACGCCCACTGCGACCGGTTCGTCCCCGGCCTGGCTGTTGATCGTCGCGACGAGGTCGCGGTTGATCTTGCCGACCAGCACCATCCGCACAATGTCGAGCGTCTCGGCGTCGGTGACGCGCAGGCCGTCCTTGAATTCGGGCTCCTTGCCCACCCGGCGAAGCATCGCGTCGACCTGTGGGCCGCCGCCGTGCACCAGCACGCAGCGCACGCCGACGCTGCGGAGGAGAAGCACGTCCTGTGCAAGCGCGAGGTCGGATTCGCGGTCGATCGCCGCGCCGCCCAGCTTCACCACCACCGACTTGCCGGCGAACTGGCGGATGTAGGGAAGCGCCTCGACGAGAACCGTGGCAATCTCGGAGGGCAGGAGAGCGATCCTCATGACGTCTTGCTATTCTCTTTGATGTAGCCGGGCCCAAGGTCGATCCCGATCATCTTGGCGTGCCCGTGTCCGGCGCCGAGATGGACTTCGATCTCGACCTCGTCGCCCATCATGTGCTCGGCGAGCGCGGTGCCGTCATGGTCAATGCCGACACCGCCTTTGGCGACCACGATGCCGC
The DNA here is from genome assembly GCA_034668265.1 of Sphingomonadales bacterium. GTDB lineage: Bacteria > Pseudomonadota > Alphaproteobacteria > Sphingomonadales > Sphingomonadaceae > Sphingomicrobium. Next base: position 3,398 of record JAXDPR010000263.1, on the reverse strand, counting down.
CATAGGCGACGTGAGACCGGGCGACGTTCAAATCGACGCCTGCCGACCCTGCCGCCGCCATCAGCCGCCCCCAATAAGGATCGCCGCCGTACCAGCTGCATTTGACGAGGTTGTTCTCGACGATGTTCTTGGCCGCGATGCGCGCTTCCTCGTTGGTGTGCGCTCCCGTTACCGTCAGGTGCGCCATTCGCGTCATGCCCTCGGCGTCACGCGCCATTTGCATAGTGAGGTCGCGGCACGCGGCGAGCAAGGCATTGGCGAACTCGTCAGGGTCGGCCTTTCCGCGCCTGCCCGAGGCGAGCAACATCGCCGTGTCGTTGGTCGAGGTCGCGCCATCGACGTTGAGCGTATTGAACGTCGCGTCGGATGCAGCCTTCAGCGCCTTTTGCAACGTCGAACGCGGGACGTCGGCGTCGGTCGTCAGGAACGCCAGCATCGTCGCCATGTTCGGCGCGATCATCCCGCACCCCTTGGCCATTCCACCGAGGGTAAAGCTCGAGCCCCGGATCACGACTTCCTTGGCCTGGTGATCGGTGGTGAGGATTCCCCGCGCTGCGTCATGGGCGCCATCGACCGACAGCTTTTTCACCAGCTTCGGCGTGTGCGAGAGGATCGGCTCCATCGGCAAGCGCGTGCCGATGATTCCGGTGGAGCAGACGAGGATGTCGGACGTGGCAACATGAAGCGCTTCGGCCGCCGCGTTCACCATCAGCTGCGCGTCCTTGTATCCCGGCACCCCGGTCCCGGCATTGGCGTTGCCCGAATTAACGACGACGCCTGCGGCGCGTCCGCCGTTCGCCTTCAGTGTCGCGCGATCGAGCTCGACTGGTGGAGCGGCAAATTTGTTCTGCGTGAACACAGCTGTGCACGCCACCGGCCGCCGGTCCTCGGTGGCGATCATCGCCATGTCGAAGCGCCGCTTCTTGATTCCGGCGTGAAGCCCGGACGCGACGAAACCTTCGGCCGCGGTCACGCTCATGGATAAACTCCGATGGTGGTGAGCCCGGCTGTCTCGTCGAGGCCGAGCATCAAATTGGCGCACTGGATCATCTGTCCGGCGGCGCCTTTACCGAGATTGTCCAGCGCCGAGAGCGCCAGCACCCGGCCAGTGCGCTCGTCGTAGCGGGCGGTGATCTGGACGCCGTTGGAGCCGGTCACCGGCTTGGTCGCGGGGAGCTGATCGCTGACGTTGACGAACGACTCGTTCACATAGGCAGCGCGCAGCGCGTCGAGAGGATCGCAAGGGCCGGTCGCCTCGCCGTAGCAGGTGGCGAGGATTCCCCGCGTCATGGGCACGAGGTGGGGCGTAAACAGCACCGTCCCGCCCAACGCCATTTCCATTTCCGCCGTGTGACGGTGATTGAGCAGGCCGTAGGCGGCAAAGCTTCCATCCACGGTGCTGAAGCCGGTTGCTTCCTTGGCCTCCCGCCCAGCCCCACTGACCCCAGAGGCAGCATCGACGATCAGGCTGTCGGCCTTGACTAGACCGGCCTCAACCAAGGGGTGCAGCGCGAGAATCGCGGCGGTCGCATAGCAGCCGGCGGCGGCGACGGCTTTCGATTCTTTGATCGCCGCGCGGTTGAGCTCGGGAATTCCGTAGACAAAACTGCTCAGCAATTCCGGCGCTTCATGCGCATGACCGTACCAGCGCCCATACGTCGCCGCATCGTCCAGGCGGAAGTCGGCGCCCAGGTCGACGAGTGGGATGCCCTGGTCGAGGATCGAGGCCGCCAGCCGCTGGCTGTGGCCGTGCGGAAGTGCAGCGAAAACAAGATCGATGCCGTCGAGCGTGCCGTCGAACTTCTCGATAACCGCATCGGGAAAAGCTGCCACGAGGTGCGGATGGATGCTCCCGAGCTTTTGTCCGGCCCTGCTTTCGCCAAACAATTTCACAGGCGCGAGCTCGGGATGCGCGGCGATCAGCCGCAGCAGTTCGGCGCCGACATAGCCCGAGGCTCCAAGGATGGCCGTCCGAATCATGGGCCGGCTCCTATTCACTGGATTGCATATTTATGCAAGTGAATGCATATTCATGCACATGACCGACCTGAAAGAGCGCCGCCACCGAGCGATTGCCGACCTGATTCGCGGCAATGCGCTATCGAGCCAGGAAGAGTTGGCAGACCGGTTGGGCTCGCTCGGTTTTGCGGTGACCCAGGCGACCATTTCCCGCGACCTCGAGCAGATTGGCGCGGTCAAGGTCCGCCGCGACGGGCAGATCAGCTATGCGCTTTCGGAAGCAGTCCGCAATGGCGCCTCGCCGCGGCTATCGGCGGTGTTCCGCGAATGGGTCCGGTCGGTCGAGGCCGCCGCCAACCTCGTGGTGATCAGGACCCCGCCGGGCTCGGCGCACCTCGTCGGCGTGGCGCTCGACAATTCAGCTCTGGCGGAAATCGTCGGCACGATCTGCGGCGACGACACGATCTTCGTTGCCTGCCAGTCGGCGGCCGAAGCCGAAGCGCTGTCGTCGAAGCTTGGCGGCGAGCTACCGTGAGGCGATGTTCTGCGGCACGCAGTCGGCGCGGCTGAGCGGCGGCGGCGCATCGGCGCGGAGCTTCAGACGCGGAGTCAGCTGCGTCAGCCGCCGCACGTAGGCGTCGGTGAACACGGTCGCGCAGGCGCGATTAAGGTGCGAGTATTCAGGCAGGGTCAGCCCCCGCACCGCCGCCGGGAGGTCATCGAAATGGACCCCGACGCTGCGGGTGTTGCGGAGCAGCACGTCCCACCCCTTGGCCTTGGGCACTTGCGCTTCTTCATTGACGCGCAGCTCCGGCCCCGAAGGTGGGCGGACGAACACGACCTCGCCGCCCCGCGCCCTGATCCGGTCGACCGCAACCTTCGCTCGCGCCTGCCCCTTGGCGATCAGTTGTGGCGTGAACGGGAACTTCTCCTTGAAGCCCTTCCACGCCCAGCGCGCATGGTCTCGCAACGGCCCTGGCTGGTCGATCCGCGGCCACATCCACGTCTGCCGCCGTTCGCCAACCTCCGACAATTTCCAGATGTCGTCCTTGGGACCCTCGACGCCAGCCCGGAAATTGGGATCGAGTCGATGGGCGAGAACGCTCAGGCGATAGCTGGAATCGAGGAACGCCAGGCGGCGCTGTAGCATGTGGTCAATCTCGATTCCAATGCGGCCCGACGGCGACTTGAAGTCGTTGCGCCGCCGAACGTAGCCGCCGTAGCCGTCGAACGGCTGGAAAAACATCGTGTCCGCCATCCCGACGATCAGCAGGCCGTGGAAGTTCGGGTTGCTGGCGACGTCCTCGAGAAGTGTGAGGGCGCTGGTGCCGTGAATCGCGAGCTGCACGGGGCGCACGCCGATGAGCGCCTCGAACCGGTCGAGATTGGTGTCGAACAGGATTCGGGAATCGCCGACGATCGCGACCGGCGCCCCTTCC
>JAXDPR010000262.1:0-3135 GCA_034668265.1 Sphingomonadales bacterium | reverse complement strand
ATCATCTCGTGGACATGGTCGTCGTTGCTGAGGAACACGCCCTCGGTGATTTCGAGCTCGAGTCGCTTGGCTGGAAGTTTGCTGTCGCTCAAAACCATTCGGACCAGCGTCGGCAAAGCGTGCGACTTGAACTGTACCGGCGACAGATTGACCGCAACGCTGATCGCTTCCGGCCACTTGGCGGCTTCGGCGCAGGCGGTGCGGAGTACCCATTCGCCGATCTCGTTGATCAGGCCGATTTCCTCCGCCAGCGGGATGAACTCGACGGGGCTGATCGGGCCGCGCTCGGGATGCTCCCAGCGGATCAGCGCCTCAAAGCCCGTCACCGCTTCGCTCGAGGCATCGACGCAGGGCTGATAGAGCAGGCGGAACTCGTTGTTCTCGAGCGCGACTCGAAGATCCGATTCCATCAGCTGACGCTCGCGCGCGGCGTCGTGCATCTCGGCCTCGAAGAAGCGGAAGCAGCCCTTGCCGGCGGCCTTGGCCGCGTAAAGCGCGAGGTCGGCATCGCGCATAAGATCGTCCGACGTGCGGTCGTCATAGTCCGACGTGACGATGCCCACCGAAGCCCCGATCGACACCGCGGTGCCGTTGATCGTGTAGGGCCGCGACAGGCTGTCGATGATGCCCTGCGCCAGCTTCGAGAGCTCATTGCGGTCCGAAAGTCTCGGAAGCACGATCTCGAACTCGTCGCCGCCCAGGCGACCGACCTGGCCGGCCTTGCCGATGACGTCGCGGAGGCGCAGCGCCACCAGCCGCAGCAGCGTATCGCCTGCCGGATGGCCGAGCGTGTCGTTGACCGCCTTGAAGCGGTCGAGGTCCAGCAAGAACATCGAGCACAGGTGCTTGCGCCTCACCGAACTCACCAGCGCATCGTCGAGCGCCCGGCGAAGCGCCTGGCGGTTGGCGAGCCCCGTGAGCGCGTCCTGGCGCGCCAGCCGGTCAAGCTCGACTTCCGACTGGCGCATCTGGGTCAAGTCGGAGGCGAAGCCGCGGAAGCCGAAGAAACGGCCGATCTCGTCGTGCACGGGCCGGCCGGAGATCGACCACCAGGTCTCGTTCTTGGTCTTGGCGCGAACGATCAGGTCCTGAAAGGCGACGTGGGAGGACAGATAGAAGCCGAGCGTGCGCTCCGAGGGAGCGCCGCCGTCACTGCCTTCGGCGGAAATCAGGTCGGTGAAGGGCCGATCGATGAGGTCGGCCGGTTCTCGCCCGAGCGCGCGGGCGACGCTGTCGCTGATATAGGACAGTTTCCCTTCGCGGCCGGTTTCCCAAAACCATCCCCGTCCGCTGGCCTCGAATTCCTGGATCAGGGCTTCGGCGCGAGCGGATTGCGGGCGCGATTCCGGAAGGGCGGAACTGCCCCCCGATCGCAACATTCGCCTGAGACCTTCCACGTACCGCTCCCGTGGTCCCTCGATGCCCAAATGTGGTTTAGATTCCGTTAGGGTTGGGTCGGCGGGCCTCTGCAGCCTGTGGATAAGTGAGTCTTTCCAGCGACACTCATCCCCACTTTTTTGGTCCGCGTTAACTTTTCCGCTTGGCTTGCGACTCGCAATGATTCAAAGATTCACTGAAGGCTCAACGCGTTGCAGTGTTTGGGGGAGGTTTAGGGACATGAGCATCGATTTCATCCGGCCCGAGGTCGACGAACTTCGCCCGCGGATCAGCGTGATCGGCGTCGGGGGAGCCGGCGGCAATGCCATCGCCAACATGATGCGCGCCGACGTCCAGGGCGTCGATTTCGTCGTCGCCAACACAGATGCCCAGGCGCTCAACAATTCGGCCGCAGACCGGCGGATCCAGCTCGGCCTCAGGATCACCCAGGGGCTTGGCGCCGGATCGCGGCCCGAGATCGGCCGCGCCGCCGCCGAGGAGACCCTGGACGAGATCATGCAGTCGCTCGAAGGCGCTCACATGTGCTTCATCGCTGCCGGCATGGGCGGAGGCACCGGCACTGGGGCTGCTCCGGTCATCGCCAAAGCCGCGAGGGACAAGGGCATCCTGACGGTTGGCGTGGTGACCAAGCCCTTCGCCTTCGAAGGCGCTCGCCGCGGCCGTTCGGCCGACTCCGGAATCGCCGAGCTCCAGCAGCATGTCGACACGTTGATCGTCATCCCCAACCAGAATTTGTTCCGGCTCGCCAATTCGGAAACGACCTTCAAGGAAGCGTTCGAAATGGCCGACGAGGTCCTCCAGCAGGGCGTGCGCGGGATCACCGACCTGATGGTCATGCCCGGCCTCATCAACCTCGACTTCGCCGACGTCCGCTCGGTGATGAGCGAGATGGGCAAGGCGATGATGGGCACCGGCGAGGCCGAGGGCGACAATCGCGCCATCGAGGCGGCCGAGAAGGCGATTTCCAACCCGCTGCTCGACGGAGTCAGCATGAAGGGCGCCAAGGGCGTGATCATCTCGATCACCGGCGGCGAGGACATGCGCCTGATGGAAGTCGACGAAGCCGCCAGCCACATCAAGGAGCTGGTCGACCCCGACGCCAACATCATCTGGGGCTCGGCATTCAACAACGACCTCGGCGGCAAGATTCGCGTGTCGGTCGTCGCCACCGGCATCGAGGCCGACGCGATGACCTCCGCGCAACCGGGCAAGGTGTTCAGCTTCCCCGCGCGGCAGCCTGCTTCAATGCTGCCAACTGAGGCGGTCGACACTCCTGAGAGCGAAGAAGAAACGGTCGAGACCGTCGCAGAAGAAGACGAGGACGAGCTGCTGCTCGGTGCCGATGATATCCTCACCAGCCCGGTCAGCTCGGCGCCATTCGCGCCGCCCGAGGATGACGAAACGACCGATGCGCCGACGGCGAGCGGTGGAACCCTGTTCGAGCGCATGTCGAACATCGCTCGAGGAGCGCCCAAGGCGCAGCTCGGCGAGGAAGAACCCGACTACAAGCGCGACCCGATAGACATCCCGCGCTTCCTCAACCGGCAGAACAACCAGTAGCCGAATGCATTCTGAAGTAAGGGCGGTCCTTCCGGGCCGCCCTTTTTCTATCGGCGGCGCACTCCCTGCCGCCTCGCTCGCACGACTCACCGTAAACCCTCTAGCCAGAAAGGCATTGGCAAGATTCTGTGTCCCACGGGGAAGGGAATGATGCGGGGATTATTGCAATTTCGATTG
>JAXDPR010000261.1:0-5981 GCA_034668265.1 Sphingomonadales bacterium | reverse complement strand
GATTTCGCGACCGTGCAGCTCATGGAGACGACCGTGCGGCCCGTGTGGCTGGTGTGGACAGCGCTTGCTCTCACGCTGGCAGGCGGATTCTGCTTCACGCGAGGTTGGCTGGGGGCGGGGCTGGTCCTCCTCCTGCTTTCAACGCCGCTTGACATGATCGCGGGGCGGCTGGCGAGCCTGCGCCTCAAGCCCTTGCCGGCGAACATGCTGTCCCGGCTCGCGCTGTGGCCCGCGGCCGGCGTTGCGTTGCTTTCAATCGGGCTGTGGGAGATGCGTCACGGTACCGGTTGGGGCGCGCTGGTCACGGCGGCCGCTGCTTGCGGCTTCGCCGAAGCAACGAGGATCGAGAAGGCCTCGATGCCGCCCGGCGGCGAGTTGTGGCTGTTCTCGCGCCGCAACGCGATCCTGCTTGCAATTCCCTTCGCGCTCGGCGGCGTCTGGACTGCCTATCTGCTTGGGCTGCTCGCCTACGCGGCAATTTCATTCTTCATCGTCCAGCGGGTTCGGCACGGCCCAACGAGTTGACGCCAATTTAACCGGAATCCGCTAGACGCGGCCTGATGATGCCCGAGGAATGGCCCATTGCTGCGCCTGCAGCGGACGGGAACGGCTCCGCGCGCGCCGCGCGTCCCGGGCGCTTGGCGACCGTCCGGCGCGATTTCTTCCTCAATCCACGTGAGCGCCTGACCGAGCAGGAACGGGCGCTGATGACCGCAATGCTTCATTGTCTCGTCAGCGATGTCGCCGACGCGGTGCGCGCTGCCCTGCCAAGCGGCCGGATCGCCGCCAATGATGAGGGCGATGCCGCTTTGATCGAGGCGCTGACCGCCTCCGGGTTGCTCGATGAGCCCGGGCTTGTGGCCCTGCTCCTCCGCCATGCCGACGAGGAGCGGATTGCGACTGCGGCCCGAGCACGCAGCGGGCGCCGCGAGGCGCGCGTGCTGCAGGGCCTCGTCAGCCACGATTATGGCGCGGTTGCTGCCGCCGCGATGGCCCTGATCCTTGCCCGGGGGCGGCGCCGTGACCGGTTCGGCCAGCGCCTGATTGCATTCGACGATCTGCCGGAAGCGACAGCCGAGCATCTCGCCAACGCCATTGCCGCTGGGCTCAGGCGCGAGCTTGCCACTGCCCGTGGGCCATCGGCTGCGGATGTCGAGCTGGCGCAGGCATCGGACAGCGTGATCGAAGGCCATGATTCGGAGCGAAGCATCGAATCGCTGACCGCCGCGCTGGTCCACTTTCTCGACGAAGGCGGCGGGCTCACCGACGATCTGGTCCTCGCCGCTGCAAATGAGGGCGAAGTCGGCTTCGTCGCCGAGTTCCTCGCCCGCCGCGCTGGAATTCCCATCGATTCGGCCATGGATGAGCTGATGTCCGGTGATTCGGCGCGGCTGATGGCCTTGCTTCGGGTGGCGGGCGCGTCGCGCCAGCTCAGTGCCGGGCTCCTCGGCGGGATCGGGGACTTGCTCGGAATCGCCGAAGCCGGCGAAGCCATCGCCCTGTTCGACCGAATGAGCGAGGACGACGTCCGCAGCGCGCGGAGCTGGCTGGTGACGGCGCATGGCTACCGCTCCGCACTCGAGCGCCTGGATGGCAAGCGTGGCTAGCGCCCCGTCCGAACCTCGGCCGGTGTTCGGCCGGATCGATCATGCGGGCCGCCTGGTCGCCGCTGATCCCGAGCTTGAGTCGCTCCAGCGCGAAGCGGGCTCGGCGCTCGGCCAACCGCTGGCTTTGCCGCAGATTGCCGCGATTGCCGAGCTTGCCCGAAAGCTCCGGACGCCCGTTTCGCGGCCCGCGCTCGCGGCTTCGACAGACCATGACATTGAGTTGTGGGTGACCGCGACTCCTCAAGGCGATGAGATTGCGCTGTCGCTCGAGGGATGGACCGAACGTGCGCCCGCGGGCCCGCGTCTCGCCGCCATCCTTGGCGGGGGGGCTGAAGCCGAGACTGGCGGCGCGCGCAACGAATGGGCGGCCGATGAAGAACTGCGCATCATCTCCCTGTCGCCGGACCTCGCCGAGATGCTCGGCGTCGATCCCGACGGGGTCGCCGGCCAGCCGCTGACCCGGGTCCTTCGCCTCGAAGAGGACGATCACGGCGAGATGCCGTTGATCAGCGCGCTTGCTGCGCGCCGCGGCTTCACCGGCCAGCATGCGCGCAGCCGCGCCGACGAGACCCGTGAAGTGGTCCTGAGCGGAGAGGTGGTTACGGGCGCCGAGGGCAGCTTCGCCGGCTTCCGCGGCTCGGTCCAGTCCAACGATGCGCCGCCGGTGGCCGCCGAGGGACGCACGGCTGCCTTCGATCATGCCCTTGATCAGGTGCTGCGTTCACCGCTCGATCGAATCATCGAAAGCGCAGAGCGGATCGTCGAGCGCGCCGACGGGCCGCTACGGAGCGATTATGCCGGCTACGGCAACGATATTGCAGCGGCCGCCCGACACCTGCTCTCCGTGCTGACCTCGATGAGCGAGGAGCCGGCTTCGAGCCAGCATTCGATCGACCTGGCGGCGCTCGCCGCCGAAGCGGTCGTGATGCTTGAATCCTCGGCCGAGGAGCAAGGCGTGGCGATCCAGTCTAATGGCAGCGGTTCGCTCATCGCGAGCGGCGAGGAGCGGGCCGTTATCCAGATTCTCGTCAACTTGATCGGCAATGCCATTCGTCACTCGCCGAAAGGGGGGATGGTCCGCCTCAGCTTCCGTGACGCGGGCGGGCGCGCGTTCGTCAGCGTTAACGACGAAGGGCCCGGAGTCGCATCCGCCGACCAGCAACGGATTTTCGAGCGGTTCGAGCGCGCTCAGTCGAGGGGCGACGGGACCGGCCTTGGCCTCGCAATCTCGAGACGGCTGGCCCGCTCGATGGGCGGCGACGTGACGCTGGACAGCGCGCCTGGAGAAGGCGCGCGATTCACCTTGACCCTGCCCGCGGCCTAGCGCTTCTCGACCGGAACGTAGTCGCGCTGCGTCGCTCCGATATAGAGCTGGCGCGGACGACCGATCTTCTGGTCGGGGTCGGCGATCATCTCATTCCACTGCGCGACCCAGCCCACGGTCCGGGCAAGCGCGAACAGCGCGGTGAACATGTCGGTCGGGAAGCCGATCGCATTGAGGATCACGCCAGAATAGAAATCGACGTTGGGGTAGAGCTTCTTTTCGATGAAATATTCGTCGTTGAGCGCGATATGCTCGAGCTCCTGGGCGACGTCGAGAACTGGATCGGAGATGTTGAGTTCCTTCAGCACCTCGTCCGCGGTCGCCTTCATCACTTTCGCGCGCGGGTCGAAATTCTTGTAGACGCGGTGCCCGAAGCCCATCAGCCGGAACGGATCGTCCTTGTCCTTGGCGCGGGCGATATATTCGGGGATCCGCTTCACGGTCCCGATCTCTCGCAGCATGTTGAGCGCGGCCTCGTTGGCGCCGCCATGTGCCGGGCCCCACAGGCAGGCGATGCCCGCCGCGACGCAGGCAAACGGGTTTGCGCCTGACGAGCCGGCCAGGCGCACGGTCGATGTCGACGCATTCTGCTCATGGTCGGCATGCAGGATGAAAATCCGGCGCATGGCGTTTTCGATGATCGGATTGACCTCATACGGCTCGGCCGGAACCCCGAACGTCATCCTGAGGAAGTTGCCGGTGTAGGTCAGGCTGTTGTCCGGATAGAGGAACGGCTGCCCGATCGAATATTTGAACGCCATCGCGACCAGCGTCGGCATTTTCGCGATCAGCCGGTGCGAAGCGATCATCCTTTGCTCCGGGTCGGTGATGTCGGTGCTGTCGTGGTAGAAAGCCGACAAGGCACCGACGACGCCGCACATGATCGCCATCGGATGGGCGTCGCGCCTGAAGCCGCGATAGAAGGTCGCGAGCTGCTCGTGCACCATGGTATGCCGGCTGATCGTGTAGACGAACTGGTCGAGTTCCTTTTTGTCGGGAAGCTCGCCGTTAAGGAGCAGGTAGGCGACCTCCATGAAGCTCGACTTTTCGGCCAGCTGGTCGATCGGATAGCCGCGATGAAGCAGGATGCCCGCCTCGCCGTCGATATAAGTGATCGCACTCTCGCAGCTGGCGGTTGACGTGAAGCCGGGGTCGTAGGTGAACATTCCGGTCTCGCTGTAGAGCTTGCGGATGTCGATCACCTCCGGGCCCACAGTTCCGTCGAGCAGCATGAACTGGTGGTTGGTCCCCTCAACGCCGAGGGTCGCGGTCTTGTCGGTCATGCCTTCGGCTCCATCTGGTCGGCGATGCGAGCGAGGCTTTCCTCGCGGCCCAACAGCGCCAGCACATCAAAAATCCCGGGCGACGTCGTGCGCCCCGTGAGAGCAGCGCGAAGCGGCTGGGCAAGCTTGCCGAGCTTCACTCCTGTGCCCTCCGCGACCTCGCGGATGGCCGCCTCTACCGACCCTGCGTCCCACTCGGCAAGAGCAGTTAGCCGCTCATGGGTGCGATGCAGCAATTCGCGGGCATCCGGGCTGAGCAGGGCGGCGGCGCTTTCATCCAAGGCGAGCGGCCGCTCGGCGAAGAGGAAGCGCGCGCCCTCGGCGAGCTCATTGAGCGTATGCGCCCGGGCCTTGAGCTCGGGCATCGCGCGAATCAGCAGTGCTTTATCATCCGCGGATTCGATGCCGAGCCGGGGTGAGACCAGGTCGGCAAGGCGCTGGTCATCCGCCTCGCGGATGTAATGGCCATTCAAATTCTCAAGCTTCTTGAAGTCGAATCGCGACGGCGACTTGCCGACCTGGGCCAAGTCGAACCATTCGACAGCCTGATCGCGGCTGATGATCTCGTCGTCGCCATGGCCCCAGCCGAGACGGAGAAGGTAATTGTCGACCGCTTCGGGGAGCAGCCCGAGTTCGTCCCGATAGGCCTCGACTCCCATCGCCCCGTGCCGCTTGCTGAGTTTGGCGCCGTCAGGACCGTGGATCAGCGGCACATGGGCGTAGGTCGGCTCGGGCCAGCCCATGGCGCGGATGATTGCTAGCTGGCGGAAGGCGTTGTTCAGGTGGTCGTCGCCTCGGATCACGTGAGTGACCCCCATGTCGTGATCGTCGACGACGACCGCAAGCATATAGGTCGGGGTCCCGTCCGAGCGGAGCAGGATAAAATCGTCGAGCTCGGCATTCTGCACGGTGACCCGGCCCTGGACTTGGTCGTCGATTACCGTCTCACCCTCGCGCGGCGCCTTGAGCCGAATGACGTAGGGCTTGTCCTGCTCCTCGGCGACGTCGCGCCACGGGCTGTTGATCCGGAACGGCTTGCGCTCGGCCTTGGCCTTCTCGCGCTGCTCGGCGAGCTCCTCCTGGGTCATGTAGCAGCGGTATGCCGCGCCGCGCTCGAGTAGCCGGTGGGCGATCTCGGCGTGGCGGGACCAGAATTGCGACTGGTAATATTCGTGCCCGTCCCAATCGAGCCCGAGCCAGCGCATGCCGTCGAGGATCGCGTCGATCGCCTCATTCGTTGACCGGGCGCGGTCGGTATCCTCGATCCGCAGCAAGAACTTGCCGCCGTGATGCCGTGCATAGAGCCAATTGAACAAGGCGGTGCGCGCGCCGCCGATGTGAAGGTAACCGGTCGGCGAGGGCGCGAAACGGGTAACGACGGGCCGCGAGACAGTGCTTGCGCTCAAGCGCGCTTTCCTCTTCTCTTATTGTGCAATGCAATGGACGAGCGCCCCTAACATAGGGGAAGCGCCTCTTCCACAGCGTGCTCGGGGCTATTGGAAGGCGCGGTTTTCCGCGGCTCGGGAGGCGTTGGAACAGCGCCTCGAGGCGGAGCGCGCCCAGCTTCCGCCCTGGTTCGTCGTCGGCTTCGGCACCGGCATAGCCGCCTGGTTCGCTTTCGGTTCGCCTCTGCAATGGAGGGCGTTCCTGTGCCTCGCGGCGGCCTCCGCGCTTGGCGGGTTCGTTCTCGGTGGCGGGCGAGCGGGCCGAGCGCTCGGCTGGTTCGCGCTTGCGGCGACGCTCGGTTGTACTTTGGTTTGGCTCCGC
>JAXDPR010000260.1:0-2791 GCA_034668265.1 Sphingomonadales bacterium | reverse complement strand
GGCAAAAGCATCGTGCTGATCGACGACTCGATCGTGCGTGGCACGACCAGCGTCAAGCTGGTGCAGATGATGCGCGACGCCGGCGCGCGCGAAGTGCATATGCGCATCGCCTCGCCGCCGACGCGGCACAGCTGCTTCTACGGCGTCGACACGCCGGAACGGGCGAAGCTGCTCGCCGCGCAGATGAACGTCGAGCAGATGCGCGACTACATCAACGCCGACAGCCTCGCCTTCATTTCGATCGAAGGCTTGTACCGGGCGCTCGGGCAGGAGCGCGACTCGGCCCAGCCGCAGCGCTGCGACGCCTGCTTCACCGGCGCCTACCCGACGACCCTCACCGACCTGGCGGAAAAGGAGGGCGGCGCCCCACTCGCTTTGGTCGCAAGCCGCTAAGCCGCTACGAGGCGCGGCATGAGTGATTCGAAACCTCTCGAGGGCAAGCTGGGCATCGTCACCGGCGCCAGCCGCGGCATTGGCGCAGCGACCGCAGAAGCCCTCGCCGCGGCGGGCGCGCACGTCATCCTTGTCGCCCGCACCGCCTCCGCACTGGAAGAGGTGGAGGAGCGGATCCACGCCGCCGGCGGATCGGCTACGATCGCCCCGCTCGACCTCACCGACGGTGAAAGCATCGGCAAGCTCGCAGGCGCGGTCGCCGAGCGCTGGCAAAAGATCGACATCCTCGTGCTCAACGCGGCGATGCTCGGCTCGCTAACCCCGGTGCAGGACATCGACCCCAAGGAATATTCGCGGCTCCTGAGCCTCAACCTGCTCGCCAACCAGGCGCTGATCGCCGCGTTCGATCCGCTGCTGAGGAAGGCCGAACGCGCCGACATCGTCGCGCTGACATCGTCGGTCGGAAGCGAGCCGCGCGCCTTCTGGGGCGCTTACGGCTCGTCCAAGGCGGCGCTCGAAACCCTACTCGGCGCCTACGCCGACGAAATCGAACATACCGGCCGGATCAAGGTCCATATCGTCGACCCCGGCGCGACCCGCACCAGGATGCGCGCACTCGCCTTTCCCGGCGAAGAACCGGAGAGCGTCAAGCCTCCTCAGGTCGTTGCGCGCGGCATTGTCGAACGGCTCACCGCGGACGCTCCTGCCGAGGGGAGACTGCGAATCGAGGCCTGATCCCAAAGGCTTCCCGCAAACGTAATATTTCTGTCAACTAGTCGTTGCCCACGTTCAGGTTAACTCGTATTGAATGCGAGGCGGCATGAGGAGGCCGCTGCGGCGTGTCCCACGCCCGAGTCGAGTTCGCATGCTCCGTCGAGCCGGGTCTACAGACCTCCGTAAGTTTCGAATTGCTCGGTGCAACGTTGCCCCTGTGCCGAGCACGGGTGAGCCCTGCCAAGCTTTTTCAGGCCGGTAGAGCTCACCCGACTCTCTTGAGCGGTCAGCGCTTCACCATCGTCACCTGGGCAACGTCGATCGCACCGCCGCGGAAACCCCCCTCGCTATACATCAGATAATAGCGCCAGAGGTTGTGGAACGGCTCCTCGAAACCGGTCAGCAGTCCGCGCGCGACGGCCTGGTTGTAACGCTCGCGCCAGCGCTTGAGGGTTTCGGCATAATCGCGCCCGAAGCCGACCCGATCCTGCCATGACAGGCCGCGCTCAAGCGCCAGGGTCTCGAATTGCGGCTCGTCGAGCAGCATCCCGCCTGGGAAAATGTAGGTCTGGATGAAGTCGGCGTTCTGGGCGTAGCGATCGAAGATCCGGTGATCGATGCTGATGAACTGAAGCGCCGCGCGGCCGCCACTCTTGAGGTTGCGGGCGATGCTGTCGAGGTAGGCGCCCCACCAGCGGCGTCCCACCGCTTCAACCATCTCAACCGACGCGACCGCATCGAACGGCTCGGCCGTGTCGCGATAGTCCTGGAGACGGATTTCGACTCGGTCGGCCAGGCCGGCCTCGGCAATCGCCCGCTCGGCCCAGTCCTTCTGCTCGGTCGACAGCGTCAGGCCGACCACAGAGGCGCCGCGTTTTGCGGCCTCGATCGCCAGCGTTCCCCAGCCGCAGCCGATGTCGAGGAGCCGGTGGCCCGGCTTGATGTCGAGGCGGTCGAGCAACGTGGCGATTTTGCGCTGCTGCGCCTCCTCGAGGCTGTCCCGGGCAGACGCGAAACGCGCCGAGCTGTAGGTCATCGTCTCGTCGAGCCAGGACGAGTAGAAATCGTTGCCGAGGTCGTAGTGCGCGGCAATGTTCTGCCGCGCCTTCCTGGGCGCGTTGTCGCGCAGCCGGTGGGCAATCGCATTGACCCAGCGGAAGGCGCCCTTGGCGCGGCCGACCTGGCCGAGCGGGACGGCATTGACGGAGAAGAGCTCGAACACGGTGACTGGGTCGGGACTCGACCATTCTCCCAGCGTCCAGGCCTTGTACCAGCCGACCGAGCCGGAGGTCGCGAGGCGGACCAAGGCGAGCCAGCTTGAAATCCGCACGAGTGCCTTAGGCCCTGTCCGGTGGAAGCCGAGTCGGTGTTGCTCGCCCCCGGGAAGGATCGCCTCGATTCCGCCGCAGGCGAGACGCGCGTCGATCTGGTCGAGGACCTTCGAAAAGGCCGGCACCGTGAACCGCGCGATGAGGCCTCCGCCGGTCGCGAAACCGCGGTCCGCGCGAACCAGATGCTCGCCGCGCGTGCTCATGGCGCAGCAGTTATGAACTCGCGGGCCCCTTGTCGAGCCGGTGGCGAATTAACAGCCCGGCCCAGGCGCCGGCATCACGCTTTCGCGGGCGAGGCGCGAACGTCGTCCCTCGCCGTAGCGCGCATCGCCGATGGACACGCGCACCATGCA
>JAXDPR010000259.1:0-4023 GCA_034668265.1 Sphingomonadales bacterium | reverse complement strand
CCCCGCCTGATGCCAACGCTCGTGCTGCTGCGGCACGGGCAGTCGCAGTGGAATCTCGAAAACCGGTTTACCGGCTGGTGGGATGTCGACCTTAGCGAGAAGGGCATCGCCGAAGCGCGCGCAGCCGGTGGATTACTCAAGGACAAGGGTGTCGACTTCGACTGCTGCTTCACCAGCGTCCTCACCCGCGCCATCCGCACTTTGCACCTCGCGCTCCATGAGATGGACCGGCTGTGGTTGCCGGTGACCAAGGACTGGCGCCTCAACGAGCGCCACTATGGCGGGCTGACCGGCCTCAACAAGCAGGAGATGATCGACAAGGTCGGGGCCGAGCAGGTCCAGATCTGGCGCCGTTCCTACGATATCCCGCCGCCGCCGCTCGAGGCCGGCAGCCCGTGGGACGTTGCCAGGGACCGCCGCTATGCCGGCGTCGAGGTGCCGCGGACCGAAAGCCTCAAGGACACGGTCGCCCGCGCGGTGCCTTATTACGAGCAGGAGATCGCGCCGGCTCTTGCAAAGGGCAAGCGCGTCCTCGTCGCCGCGCACGGCAATTCGCTGCGCGGAATCATCAAATATCTGTCGAACATCGGGGACGATGAGATCGTCGGGCTCGAAATCCCGACAGGAAAGCCGATCGTCTATGAACTGGCCGGCGATCTGTCGGTCGTCCGGCGCTACTATCTGGACGAAGCCTAAGCCGCGGCCTTCCGCCGGTACATCGCCTCGTCGGCGCGCTCCATTACCGCTTCGGCGGTGTCCAGCGAATCGATCATCCCGACCCCGATCGCGACGCTCAAAGGAAGCACATCGCCGTCATGGGTAAAGTCGCAGCTGCAGATCTGGTCGACCAGCCGGGTTGCCGTCTCGTGCGCGTCATTTTCGTCGGAAGCTTCGAGCAGGATCCCGAACTCGTCGCCGCCGATCCTGGCGACCACGTCGCTATGGCGCACGCCCTTGGCCAGGAGGTTGGCGACCTGGATCAGGGACTCGTCGCCGGCGCGGTGACCGAACGTGTCATTGATCATCTTCAGCCCGTCGAGGTCGACGAACAGCATCGCGGCGTTGATTCCGTAGCGATCGACCCGCGCGATCAGCCGCTCGAGCTCGCGCATGAAACCGCGGCGATTCGGCAGGTCGATCAGCGAATCCTGGTGCGCGAGCTGGTCGAGTTGCTCCACGCGCTCCTGAAGGCGCGCGACCTTGCCTCTCAGCAAGCTGATCTCCTCGACCAGCCTCTTGCGGTCTTCGACGTCGACGACGTCGTTCACATGGTCAGACATTTGCCCCGAGCCTTTGCTGCTCTTGTCTGTACGCTTACCATAGCGCGATTCCACGGCACTGAAAATGCGCGACTTACGCATAACCCCAACTCAACGCCTGGCTGCACCGGAAAGCTCCGATTGCCTAGCCCGAGTCGTCCCCCTACACGAGCCCTTCCCTATCACTGATCCAAGGCGGGACAATGACGGAGCCGCTCGTCGGCATCATCATGGGCAGCAAGTCCGACTGGGAAACCATGCGCCATGCCGCCGACCTGCTCGAAAAGCTCGGAATCCCGCACGAAACGAAGATCGTATCGGCCCACCGGACGCCGAAGCGCCTCTATGATTATGCGCATTCGGCCAGGGAGCGGGGGCTCAAGCTGGTCATCGCCGGCGCCGGCGGCGCGGCCCATCTGCCGGGCATGACCGCGTCGATGACCGAGCTTCCAGTGCTCGGCGTCCCGATCGAGACCCAGGCGCTCAAGGGTATCGATAGCCTGCTTTCGATCGTCCAGATGCCGGCCGGAGTCCCGGTTGGAACACTGGCGATCGGCAAGGCAGGCGCGATCAACGCCGGGCTCCTTGCCGCCGCGATCCTTGCCAACGAGGACGAGGCGCTTGGCGCGCGTCTGCGTGCTTGGCGGGAGGCGCAGACGGGATCGGTGGCCGAAGCGCCTCGATGATTCCACCCGGCTCGACCATCGGCATCATCGGCGGCGGCCAGCTCGGCCGGATGCTCAGCGTCGCGGCGGTGCAGCTCGGCTACAAATGCCACATCTTCGATCCGCACGAGCACCCGCCCGCAGCCGACGTCGCGGCGTTTCACACCCGCGCCGCGTTCGGCGATGTCGCCGCGCTTGAGAAGTTCGGCGGCTCAGTCGACGTCGCGACCTACGAGTTCGAGAATCTGCCGGTCGAGGCCTTGGCCACGCTCGGCGACAAGCTCCGGCCCGGCACCCGCTCGCTGGCGATCGCCCAGGACCGCGCGACCGAGAAGGAGTTCATCGAGAGCTGCGGCGCGCGCGTCGCGCCCTGGCGCCGGGTTTCAAGCCTCGCGGACGTGACGGCATCGGTGTTGAAGGTCGGCCTGCCGCTAGTGCTGAAGACCCAACGCTACGGTTACGACGGCAAGGGCCAGGCGTGGATTCATTCGCGCCGGGACGAGCAAAGCGCGTGGACCGCAATTGGCGAGGAGCCCGCGATCGCCGAAGCAGCAATCGACTTCGCGGCCGAATTCTCGGTCATCCTCGCGCGCTGGGCCGACTGCCGCCACGCCTTCTGGGGTTCGCCTCGGAACGAGCATGAGGGCGGCATCCTCCGCCGCTCGACGGTGCCCGGCGGCGAGTTGATCGCGCAGCAGGTCGAGGAAGCGCGCGCCGCCGCGCTTCGCATCGCCGAGGCGCTCGGCCACGTCGGCGTGCTCACGGTCGAGTATTTCGGCTCCGCCGACGGGCCTTTGGTCAACGAGATCGCGCCGCGCGTCCACAACAGCGGCCACTGGACCATTGAAGGCGCGGTCACCTCGCAGTTCGAGCAGCATATCCGCGCCATCTGCGATCTTCCGCCGGGCCTGACCGGCCTCACTCGCGGCGGGGCCGTGATGGAAAACCTCATCGGCGACGAGATCGAGCGCTGGCCCGAGCTCGCCGCGGAGCGCGGCGCGCACCTCCACATCTACGGCAAGGACAAGGCTCGCCCCGGCCGCAAGATGGGGCACGTGACGCGGGTCGTGCGGTAGCGGCTGGGCCGAAAAAGAAACCGCGTTATTGCTGTTGCGCATAAGCGTATAGCACGCCGTCGCCGCTCCCGAGTCGGCGCGGCGGCCGGTGATCCTTCAAAGGGGGTAAGTCATGAACGCACGATCGAAATTCGCATTGATGCTCGCCGCTGCCACGATGGTGGTCCCGCAAGCCGCGAGCGCAGCCACGCCGAGCGCCAAGCTGTGGAACGGAACCTGGAACCTCGATGCGGCGAAGTCGAAATTCGCCTCTCCCGCCAAGGAGCAGAGCGAGACCCGGACCTATGAGGTTTCCGCCACCAGGCTGACGATGAAGTCGAGCTCGAAGGACATGGCGGGCAAGGAGCTGAATTTCAGCTATTCGGCTGGCTGGAACGGCAAATCCTATCCGATGGTCGGCAACCCGAATGCCGACAGCATCTCGCTCACCGCCGTGAGCCCCCGCGAGGTAAAGGCCCTCTCACGGTTCCACGGAAAGCTGTCGGTACAATCCACGGCGACCGTGTCGGCTGACGGAAAGCACCTGACGATCAAGCGCAAGATGCTGAGGTTGAAGGGCGCTCCCACCGACGTGCTGGAATTCGATCGCTAGAGCAGACGCTCTGCGGCGCGGAATCACGGCGCCTCGACCACCTCGATCGGCATGCCCAGCTTCTCGAGCTGGGGGCGGATCTTCGCCGCATCGCCGACGACGATCCAGATGAAACCCTTCGGATCGAGCGCCGCCCGCGCCGCCCGGTCGAGGCTCGCCTGCGTCAGCGAGCGATACTCGGGTGCCAGCGTCTCGTAATAATTGTCGGGCTTGCCGAGCATGTCGATGTTCATCATCGCGCCCAGCACCGCCCCCGAGGTCTCGAACTCGCCGGGCAGCTGGTTGATGCTCTTGGTCACCACACGCTCGCGCTCTTCCGCCGTCGTGCCGTTGGTCGTGACGAACTCGCTGATCAGCTTGTTGAGCTCGGCGAGCGAATCCCCGGTCCGGTCGGCCTGGACCGGCGCCGACACCGTGTAGGGCACCGCGTG
>JAXDPR010000258.1:0-6763 GCA_034668265.1 Sphingomonadales bacterium | reverse complement strand
AGGAGACATTCGCGGTCGACACGCACGTCTTCCGCGTCTGCAACCGCACCGGTCTCGCACCGGGCAAGACGGTCGACGAGGTCGAGGCGAAGCTCGAAAAGATCGTCCCGCAGCCTTTCCGCCGCGATGCCCACCACTGGCTGATCCTGCACGGCCGCTACACCTGCAAGGCGCGGCTGCCCGAATGCTGGCGCTGCCCGGTAATCGACCTGTGCCGTTACAAGCCCAAGACGCTGCCGCCCGAAGAGCGGGTCAAACCCAGCGGCGCGCGAACCGCGCGCCCAAGGTCGTCAACAACTCGTACTGCGAAAGGCCGGACTGCTGTGAAGCCGAAGGCAGGTCGTAGTCGATCTCGACCCAGTCGCCTTCCTTGAGGCCCGGCGCGGCGTCCACGCCAACCGCGATCAGGTCCATCGACACCCGGCCGAACACCGGCAGCGCATATTCGCCGACGAATGCCGAGCCGCGCGAGGAGAAGCCGCGGAGGTAGCCGTCGGCATAGCCGATGTTGAGGATCGCGGCCTCGGTGTCCTCGCGGGCGGTGAAGGTCGCGCCGTAGCCGCAGGTCTCGCCTTCCGGGATGGTCCTGCGCTGGATGATCTCAGCCTCGATCCGCGCCACCTGCCGGATGTTGCCTTCGGCCTCGGCGCGCGGAACGCCGCCGTACAGCGCAAGCCCGGGGCGCACGAGGTCGAAGCTGTAGTCGCGGCCGAGGCAGATCCCCGCGGACTTGGCCAGGGAATAGCGCCGCGCCGGCACCGCTGACACGACCGCGCGAAAGCGTTCGAGCTGCATGCCGTTCATCGCTGTGTCATCTTCCGCGCAGGCGAGATGGCTGTGGAGGGTGTCGATGTTGAGGCCGTCGAGGTCGCCGATCTCGGTCGGCCTGAGGCCGAGGCGGTTGATGCCCGTGTCGACCATCACGTCGCAGGGACGGCCAGGAGCGATCTCCTGCCACCGCGCCACTTGCTCGACCGTGTTGAGACAAGGCCTCGCCGGGAGCCGAAGCGCCGCCTCCTCATCGCCCGGACCGACTCCGTGAAGCACGACGAGGCTGACGCTCTCGGGTAAGTTGCCCAGTGCCTCGGCCTCGGCCCAAGTCGAGACGAAAAGGTCGCGGCACCCGGCTTCGATCAACACCTCGGTGGTTTCGCGCGCGCCTAGCCCGTAGCCGTCGGCCTTGACCGCCGCTCCGGCGGCAGTACCGGCGCGCTCCTGCAGCCAGCGCCAGTTCGACTGGATTGCGGCGCGGTCGACGGTCAGGCGCAGCGGGTGATGCATCGCCGTCGCCGTAACCGCGCTACTTCCGCGCGTCGAGGTCGGCCTTCGCCTGCTCCCAATTCCGCCCCTCGAACGCCTCGATCGCGAGCTCGACCGGCTCATCGAGGCAGTTGGCGTTGATGCTCCATGCGTCCGGGTGCGAGCGCGGCTGGTAGAAGCTCTTCACGCCGCAATGGCTGCAGAACAGATGCTCGGCGGCGCCCGTGCCGAAGCGATAGCTGGCGAGCGCGTCGCGTCCGGTCAGCAGCTCGAACTTCTCGTGCGGCACAACAACGTGCAGGAACCCCGTCATCCGGCACACCGAGCAATTGCAGTCCAGCGCGGGCACCGGCGGCTCGGGGAGCGCCGCCTCGAACCGCACCGCTCCGCAATGGCAGCCGCCGTGAACCTTCATCGCCGCGTGGTACGAAGGTCGCGGCGCGACAGCAAGAAGGCCGCCCCGGGGAGCCGAGGCGGCCTTCCGCTCGCGCTACCGCTCAGCGGCGCGCGGCGATGCGGATCGGTGTGTCTCGGGTGGCTAGCTGGCCGCTCTGGGCGCGGGCAGCTCCAAGCACCTCGGCACGGCACTCGCGGGCCTGGTTCTTGCCGACAAGGTTGGCGTCGGAAGCCGTGCCGCAAACCTCGTAGGCCGCAACCACCAGCCGATGGTCGAGCGCCTGACGTCCGGATTTGGTCGTCAGGTCGAGGTCCGCAGTCCGCACAATGCTGACGTTCAGCGTGGAAGCCTGTTCGGCAAAAGCCGGCACGGCGTTGAAAGCTGTCGCGGCGGCCAAAGCCGAAATCGCGATCATCTTGAGATTGGTTGTCATCGGTCGCCTCCTGTTTGAATGCGACCCCGTATTTAGTCTCGATTTGCAACTTACGTGAGCAACGAGTTCGTGCTATGGTTCTGCAGATTTGCAGAACGGATCGGATGCGCGAGGCTGCTAATGCCCGGCGGGATGCTCGACTGGAACGACCTTCGATATTTCCTCGCGGTGGCAAGCGAGGGCAGCACGCTTGCGGCCGGACGAATGCTCCGCGTCAGCCAGACCACGGTCGCCCGCCGCATCGCGGCACTCGAGGGCTCGCTGGGCTTCCCGGTCTTCGAAAAACGCCAGGCGGGATACGCGCTCACACCGGCCGGCCAAGGACTGGTCGAGCGAGCGCGGCAAGTGGATCTTGCCGCGACATCGTTCGTCGAGGCGGCGGCCGCGGAAAAGCGCGACACGAGCGGTACCGCCCGTATCACGACGCAGGAGATATTCGCGGTGGGGCTGCTCGCGCCGATGCTGCGTGAGCTCCACGAGCGTCATCCCGAAATCATGATCGAGCTGGACGACAGCCAGGACTTTCGCGACCTCGGCGAAGGCGAGGCCGACATCGCTCTGCGCAGCGCTTACGGCGACCTCGGCCCCGGCGTCGTTGGCCGCCGTCTCGGCGATGACGCCTGGACGCTATACTGCAGCCGCGACTATGCGGCCCAGCACGGGGTCCCGACCAACCGCGCTGAGCTCAGGAAACATGCCTTCATCGGCGGTGGCGGTCCCAAATTATGGCTCGCCTATTCGGCCTGGCTGCATGACCTGGGTCTCGATGACCGGGTGATCATGCACCACGCCTCGGCGATGGGCATGATGTCTGCGATCCGTTCGGGCTTGGGGATTGCTGTCCTGCCCTGCATCGTCGCCGACGGCGAGCCCGACCTCATCCAGTGCGTCCCGCCGCGCCGCGACCATGGCAGGTCGATGTGGCTGGTGACCCACGAGCGTGTCCGCCACAGTCCAAGGGTTCGCGCGGTGATCGACTTTCTTTACGATCGCATCAGCCGTCACATGCGCCGGCTCGAGGGGAAAAAGGCAGCCGCCTAGTTCTTTGGGTAGTGCGGTTCGGGCCGCTCGAGCAGCTCTTCGAAATGGACCAGCGCCGGTTTCGGACCGAGCGAAACCGGCCGGCCGTTGCGAAACGCCCACTCGCCGCGATCGCAGTCCGCCGCTCGGACATAGCCATTGATGTAGAAGCGGCGTCTGTGGTTCGACCGGTTGGCTCCGGAACCGTGGACGAGGAAGGGGCTCCACAGGGCGAGGTCGCCAGGCTCGAGCCGAAGGTCGACCGCGTCGGCTTCGGACAGCCCGACTGCTTCAAGCGCCTTGTCGGACATTGCCGCGCCGAGTGAATGCTTCGAACAGCCCATGTGTAGATCGCCGTGCAAATGGCTGCGCGGAATGAAGCGCAAGCCGCCCGCCTCGGGCACATGCGGATCGATCGCGAGTCCGGTTTGGACGTAGGAGGTCGCTAGGTTGCGATAGGCTGACGCAGGGCGCCGCGACTTGCTGTCCTGGTGCCAGGCGAAATCGCCAAGCGATCCCGGCGCCTTCCAATGGACCTGGTTGATGATCTGCTTGAGATCACGCCCGATCAGCGGCGCGAGCAGGTCGGCGAAGCGCGTGTCGAGGCGCACCGCGTTGAGCACCGGCTGGTGATAGGACGGCCATTGCACCATGCGGACGAAGGCTTCGCCCGCGCCACGTGCGACATTGTAGAACAGGTTGCCGTGGCGGAAGCATCGGCCATGCGCCAGGCCCTCTGCATAAAGCTGGTCGGTCGCGGCTGCGATCTCGCAGACCTCATCGGGACTGAAAAAGCCGCGAACGACGGCATATCCGTCGCGCCAATAATCCGCGAGTTCGGCCTCGATCTCGGCCGGGACTTCGCGTCGAAGCGACTGCGAAGAACGCATGACTAGTCTCCACCCCCGCTCGCGAGGATACAGCAACTTATTGACAAATCCATGAATTTTGGCGGGCGCGCGAACTATTCGACAGTGACGCTCTTCGCCAGGTTGCGCGGCTGGTCGACGTCCGTGCCCTTCAAGACCGCGACATGATAGGCGAGCAGCTGGACCGGAACCGCATAGACCAACGGCGCGATCAGCGGATGCACCTGGGGCATTTCAATCGTCGCCATGCATCCCTCGCCCGCCTCGGCGATCCCGTGCGCGTCGCTGATCAGGACGATCTTTCCGCCCCGCGCGCGCACCTCCTGCATGTTGCTGACCGTCTTCTCGAAGAGCGGCCCCGACGGGGCCAGGACTATTACCGGAACATCTTCGTCGATCAGCGCGATCGGCCCATGCTTCATCTCGCCCGCGGCATATCCCTCGGCGTGGATGTAGCTGATCTCCTTGAGCTTCAGAGCGCCTTCCAGCGCCATCGGAAAGTCGGGCCCGCGGCCGAGGTAGAGCACGTCGCGCGCGGGCGCGATCAGGTGCGCCATCGCGGCGATGTCCTCGTCATGGCCAAGCGCAGCGTTCAGCGCGGCCGGCGCCTCCTGCAGGTGCGCGACGATTTCCTTCTCCTCCTCGCGGCTGAGGCGCCCCTTGGCCCGCGCGAGGTTCGCGGCAAGCGCGGCAAGGACCGCGAGCTGGCAGGTGAAAGCCTTGGTCGAAGCGACTCCGATCTCCGGGCCCGCATGGGTCGGCAACAGCAGGTCGGCTTCACGCGCCATCGAGCTCGTCGGCACGTTAACGACGACCGCAATGCGTTGCTGCTGGGCTCGCGCATGATGCAGCGCCGCCAGCGTGTCGGCGGTCTCGCCCGACTGGCTGATGAATAGTGCTAGCCCGCCGGGCTCCAACACCGGCTCGCGATAGCGGAATTCGCTTGCGACATCGATGTCCACCGGGACCCTAGCAAACCGCTCGACCCAATATTTGGCGACCAGCCCGGCATAATAGCTGGTCCCGCAGGCGACGATCGTCAGCCGGTTGACGGCCTCGAGATCGGCGTCGGCAACCGGCAGCGCGACCTCGCCCTCGAACGGGCGGACATAGGTCTGGAGAGTCTGGGCAACCACGATCGGCTGCTCGAAAATCTCCTTCTGCATGTAGTGGCGGTAATTGCCCTTCTCGACCGGGGCGGAGGACGCGCCGGACTCGACGATCTCGCGCCGGACGGGGCGATTGTCGCGGTCGAATATGTCGATTCGCTCGCGGCGAACGACCGCCCAATCGCCCTCATCGAGATAGGCGATGCGCTGGGTCCAGGGCGCGACCGCCAGGGCATCCGAACCAAGATAGTTTTCGCCTTCGCCATATCCGACTGTCAGCGGCGCCCCCATGCGCGCGCCGATGATGAGGTCGGGGTGATCGCGGAACAGGAAGGCGATGGCGAACGCACCGACCAGCCGTGGCAACACCGCCGCAACGGCGTCTTGCGGCGACGCTCCGCGCTCTACCTCGCGCGCGACGAGATGCCCGACGACCTCGGTGTCGGTCTCGCTCTCAAACTTGCGCCCTTGCGCGATCAGCTCGTCGCGCAGCGGCCTGAAATTTTCGATGATGCCGTTGTGGACCAGCGCCACCGGTCCGACGATGTGCGGGTGAGCATTGCCGACTGTCGGCGCGCCGTGGGTTGCCCAGCGGGTGTGGGCAATTCCCGTCGTGCCGTGGAGCGGGTGCTCGGCTAGCTCGCGGGCTAGATTGTCGAGCTTGCCCTCGGCGCGCCGCCGTTCGAGTTTGCCCTCGCTGATCGTGCAAATTCCAGCCGAATCATAGCCGCGGTATTCGAGCCGCTTGAGGCCGTCGAACAGCCGCTGCGCGACGTCCGTTTTGCCGACGATCCCGACAATCCCGCACATGCCTCGCGCAACTCCTTTAACCGGCCGTCCCGCGAGGCTATGCGATTCCTAGCGAGCTACAGGGGGACGGCATGTCGCGCACAATGTTGTTGGCCGCAAGCGCCGCGTTGCTGCTGGTGGGGGGCTGCTTGCGCGCCGAAAAACCGGCCCGCCAGCCGGCCGGGCCACCAGCGGCTTATTTCGACACCGCAAGTCACCCCGACGCGTGGAGCGGCGGCGCGCGCAAGATCACGATCTCGACGCCCAAGGGCCCGCACCAGGTCTGGATCAAGCGCGTCGGCAACAATCCGAAGCTCAAGCTCCTGCTGCTGACCGGAGGCCCCGGACTCAGCCACGCCTATCTCGAGGTCATGGACAGCTACCTGCCCGCGGAAGGCGTCGAATATTATCACTACGACCAGCTCGAGACTGGCGAGAGTGACCGGCCAAACGACCCCGACTTGTGGACGCTGCCGCGCTACGTCGACGAGGTCGACCAGGTCCGCAAGGCGATCGGCGGCGACAAGAGCAATTTCTGTGTGCTCGGCCACAGCTGGGGCGGGATGCTGGCGATGGAATATGCGCTCGCCCACCAGGATCAGATGAAGTGCCTGGTCATATCCAACATGATGGCGTCGATCCCGGCCTATAACGATTATGCCAAAAAGGTCCTCGAGCCGAAGATGGACCAGGCGGTGCTCAAGCAGATCCTCGACAAGGAAGCGACGGGCAAGACCGAGCAGCCTCAATATATGCAGTTGCTGATGCCCAACTGGTACGAGCAGCACATCCTGCGCCGCCCGGCCGCGCAGTGGCCCGAGCCCGTGCTGCGCTCGGAAGAGAATATGAACCGCAACTTCTATGCGACGATGCAGGGGCCAAGCGA
>JAXDPR010000257.1:0-4367 GCA_034668265.1 Sphingomonadales bacterium | reverse complement strand
CTTCAGGCCCCTCTGCACAACTGCGGTTGCCACGTTGAGCCGCTGCGAGGCGTCACGGTCCTGGGGCACGATGTCCGGGTTGTTGGCGAGGTTGAGCTCTTGCGCGGTCCGCTCCGCCACCGCCCTGCTGCCGAGAAGGCCGACCTGGGTCGCGACGAAATCATAGGTGTCTGTCGCCTGCTGATCCTGCTGCCGAGTCTGTTCTTCGCTGATCGCGACGGCCGGCGGGTTCGCCTCAAGGGTGACGGAAGCGCGATAGACGGGAGACGTCAGCAGAGAGGCCAGCACCGCGCCGAGCAGTCCGACGCCGATCGCCCCGAGGACCAGCCAGCGCCAGTGGTACAGGATCCGCACCAGCATCTGGAAATCGAGGATGTTGACTGCCGAATAGGACCGCTGGCCGCGGCCGAGCGCGCCGTCCGGCCCCGGATAAGGGGCGATCGGCCACTGCCCCTCGTTTCTCACGGTGAGGTTGGTGTTCACGTGCCCCTATCCTCCGCCGGCTGCTACAGCGGCCCGAAAATCGCCAGAAGCGGGATGCTCTGGAGTATTTGCTTTTGCACCGCCTTAACCCGCGATCCGTCGACGACAACGATGTCGCCCGGATAGATTGCCGGGTCGGGTGATTCGCCGCGCCGGATGGCTGTGAGGTCGAACGCCGCGGCCTGCCGCTGTCCGCCGACAGTCCGGAATACCGCGACGCGCCGGGCATTGGCGTCTTCGGTCGTGCCCTTGGCCATGGCGATCGCGCGGATCAGCGAGGTTGGCCCGCCGACCGGGAAAGAGCCCCCATCCTTCACGGCTCCATCAACGGTCACGACGTGAGCGGTCGATGACTTGATGGCGACGCTGACGTCGGGGTGCTCGAGATACTTGTCGCCCAGCTTCGAAGTCAGCTGGTCATCGAGCTGCTCGGTAGTGAGATTTGCCGCTTTCAGCTGGCCGATCAGCGGCAAGGAAATGTTGCCGGCAAGATCGACGTCGTAATCGCCCGTCAGGTCTTCCATCTTGAAGACCTTGATCGACAGCTTGTCCATCGGCGCGATCTTGTAGTTCGACTCCAGCGTCTGGAAGGTCACTTCGTCCGGCGCGGCGAGCGGCTTGTCATAGGGTATCGTGCCGCCGCGCGTGTCTGCGCACGCGCTCAGGATCATCAGGCCAAGCAGGGTGAACAGGCCCCGCAACCGGCGGGGCGTACGACTAGGCACCAGCAACGCTCCTCAACCAAATCCGACAAATTCAAGCCCATAACGCCTATTCTGCCGATGAGGTCAAATCAATCGCCAGCGCGTAACTGGTCCCGCGGCCCGCCGCTTGTGTCGATGAGCCAGCGCTCAGTGCCCTCGACCGCCAGTGCCGTCAGCACTCCGGAGCGGTAAGCGCCCGTGTCGATCCCGATGCGGTTCGGGCGCTCGTCGACCTCGTCGGTGATGGTGTGGCCGTGGACGACGACGAAGCCATGGTCGCTTTCGTCGAACAGGAACGGCTCGCGGATCCAGCGCAGGTCCGACTGGCTCTGCTGGTCGACCTCGACGCCTGGGCGGATACCGGCGTGAACGAACAGATAATCGCCGAACCGGCAACTATCGGCGAAGGCCTCGAGGAACTCGACATGCTCCTTGGGCACGGTCGCCTGGACGAGCTCGACCACCTGCTCGGCGGAGCGGCCGCGAATCCTCGCCAGCGTAACTCCGTAGCTTTGCAGGCACTGCAGACCACCGAACTTCAGCCAGCTGTCCACCACCGAGGAGTCGCCGGCGAGTATGCGCAGCAATACTTCCTCGTGGTTGCCGAGCAGGAAGACTGGCTCCACTCCGTCCCGGCGGTAGCAGCGAAGGCGCTCGATCACCTGGGCCGAACTCGGGCCGCGATCGACGAGGTCGCCGACGAAGACCAGCAGGGTCCTGGGCGCCGGGCGGCGCTGCAAATCGGCGTGGATCTTGGCGAGAATATGCTCGAGCAGATCGACGCGGCCATGCACGTCCCCGACCGCATAGGCGCGGTAGCCGCGCGCTCCGGCCGGCCCTTGATTGCGTCGAGGAGGGAAGTTGAACATCAAGACCCCGGTTTGGCCGCTTCCAGGCCGGCAAGGACGTCGAGGTAGGCCCGCACTACGAACGCCTCGCTAAACCGCTCCTGAACCTGGCGCCGTCCCGCCTCTCCCATGGCAAGCTGCTGTGCCCGAGGCAATTGCAGGAGGCGGCGCATCGCCCCGGCGAGGTCGCCGGAGTCGCGCACCGTGCAGAGGAATCCGTTGACGCCGTCATCGACGACGTCGCGGCAGCCGGGCACATCGCTGGCGATCACCGGCCGCGCCATCGCCGCGGCCTCGAGCAGCGAGCGCGGCAGCCCCTCGCGGTAGGACGGCAACACAATGGCCGTCGCGTCAGTGATATACGGGCGCACGTCGTCGGTCGTTCCAAGATGCTCGACGACGCCCTCGGCCACCCAGGAATCGAGCTCCGACTGGCGGATCGCGGTCCGGTTACCCTCGTCGAGGCCGCCGAGAAGCTGGAAGCGGGCATCGGGATGTTCGCGTCGCACCGAGCGTGCAGCCTCGACGAACTCGACCACGCCCTTGTCGCGCAGCAGCCGGCCGATGAAAAGGAAGACCGGCGGGCCCTCGGGCAGCGGCGCCGGGGAAAAATGATCAAGGTCGACGCCCGACCCAGGGATGACCCGGGCCCGGCCCGGCTGGACAATGCGGCGGCCGACGAACAGCGATCGATCCTCGTCATTCTGGAAGAACACCACCGGAGCTCGGGCAAAGCCGACGCGATACAGCTGGGTGACGAGCGCCTGCAGCGGACCGCCCCGGATGAAAGCCGTGCCGAGTCCGCTGACGTTGGGAAGAGCAGGAACGCCAAGCGAGGCAGCGGCGAGCGAACCGTAGATATTGGGCTTGATGGTGTAGCTGAGATAGGCGGCCGGCCGCAGCCGCTTGAGCAGCGAGCGATAGCGCGCGAGTAGCCTGCCGTCCTTGAGCGGGTTGAGCCCTGCCCGGTCGATCGCGATCGGAATCCGCTCGACCCCCAGCTCCCGCATCCGGGCATCGGCCGCGCGATCCTGCGGCGCGATCACGACCGGCTCATATCCCGCCGAGCGCAGTGCGCGAACCAGGCCCTGGCGGAAGTTGGCGATGTTCCAGTCGCTGTTCGCGGAAAGGACGATTGTCCGCGCCGTCATCCGCCCGGTCAGGCGCTGAGTAGCTGGAAGCGCGGGATTTCGACGTCGAAAGCGCTGCCGTCCTCGTCGACCATGCGATAGTTGCCGGTCATCGAGCCGCTCGGGGTGTCGAGCGGACAGCCCGAGACATAGTCGAAGCTGGCGCCCGGAGCGATTAGCGGCATCTCGCCGACCACGCCCTCCCCGACCACCTCGTGCACCGTTCCGCGCCCGTCAACGATGGTCCAGCTGCGCGACAGGAGTTGCACGGCGACTTCCGAGCCATTCTCGATCCGCACATGATAGGACCAGAACCAGCGGTTACTCGACGGATCGGATTGCTCGGCGAGGTAGCTGACGGCGACGCGAACCGCGATCCCGCGGGTCACCGCGAGGTTCGGGAAGAGCATTGCCAGGGCGTCGATGGTCACGGGCGTGAGCCTAGGCGAGACCACCGGCACGGTGCAACCGTTCGACGAGCCGTTCGCGCGCTTCCGCAATTGGCCGGGCGCGGTCGGTCAGCAGGTCGCGCAGCAGGAAGTGGCCCGTAAGGTCGAGGCCCTCGACGATTTCAGGCCAGGACGCCGATCCCCCTTCCCGAATGAAAAGCGGCAACGGCAGCAGCTTCCCGGCGTAAGGCTCGGCCTCGGCGGCGCTGACCGCGCGGCCGGACTTCGGGCTGACCGCAACCAGATTGTCGTTGCCGCCGGTGACCGCACAGCGCTCGAGATCGAGGCCGAAGCCGAGCTCGGCCAGGAGCAGCAGCTCGTAGCGCACCAATGCCGCGCCCCAGCCGGCCGCCGAGGGAGCCGCCTCGATCGCGTCCAGCTGGCCCCCGAGCGCCTGGTAGAGCCGCGGGTAGGGTTGACCTTCGGGCAGGGCGGTCGCGGTGAGCACGGTTGCCCACTCGATTGCCGAGGCCGGCAACGGCTCCGACAGCAGGGGGCCGCGGCTGTGGACCAGCTCGATCGTCGCCTGTGGAAGCTGGGTATCGGTCCGCGCCGACAGCTGCGCCTCGACGACATTCCCGCCCATGAGCACGGGGCGCATCCGCCGCCCGCGCGCGCCACGGACGTAAGCGGCGACGAGCCCCTGTTCCGGAGTCATCAGCCGGACGATGGCCCCGTGCTCGCCGTGGACGCGGAGCGCGCAGACGATAGCGGAGGTCTCGCTCCTCATCCGCGCGGATGAAAATAGTCGTA
>JAXDPR010000256.1:0-6938 GCA_034668265.1 Sphingomonadales bacterium | reverse complement strand
TCACAGCGGGGTTCGGCGAGCCGCGCTTCGCAATCGCCGGGGCGACGGTTGCGACGCTCCTTCTCGCGCTCAAGGGCGAGCTCCACGGACTGCTCGACAAGCTCGACGACGATGATGTGAAGGCGCTCGCCCGCTATGCGGTCATTGCGGGCGCCGTCCTGCCTTTCCTGCCGAGCGGCCAATACGGGCCGCTGCACGCGTGGAACCTGCAGAAACTGTGGCTGGTGGTCGTGCTGGTCACCGGTTTTTCGTTTCTCGGCTATGTGGCCAACCGGATCTTCGGCGAGCGCCATGGCACGATAGCAACGGCTCTGATCGGCGGGGCCTATAGCTCGACGGCCGTCACCCAATCACTCGCCCAGCGGCTCGGCAGCGAGCGCCGGGCCGGCGCGGAAAATGCCGGCATCGCGCTCGCGTCGGCGGTCATGTACCTGCGCGTGCTGGTGCTGATCGGCGTCCTCTCGACGCGCGTGCTCGCGCCGTTCGCGATCATCGTTCTGCCGGCGACGATCATCGCCTGGGCCTCCGGGCTCTTGCTCTATCGAAGCGCGCCCCAACGCGATGCGCCGGCGGCACCTGGCAATCCGATCGCGATCGTCCCTGCGTTAGGATTCGTGGTCTTTGTCGCCTTTGCCGCCGTGGCTGCGAAATGGGCGGCTGGCCGGTTCGGTGAGCAGGGCATCGCGCTGTTGCTGCTGATCGTTGGCTCGACCGACGTCGACACCGCGATCATCACGCTTGGCAACCTGCCATCCACCGCGATTTCGCCCTTGCTCGCGGCGATCGCGATCGCGGGGACGATCATTGCCAACATGGCGGTGAAGATCGGGATCACGCTAGCCTACGCACGTCGGCGCGGGTTGCCGGCAGTCGCCGCGATGGCCGCGAGCGTCGCCGTGCTCGCGATCAGCATCGCTATTGCCTGGACCCGGCTTTGATGCGCCGGAGCAATGAATATTTGTGCGGCGCGGCGTTTTCAGCCTGTGCGTCAGCGCTAACGGCAATATAGCAAAAGCATGGCTGACCGGATCTCAACCCTCGTCATGTTCGGCGCGACCGGCGACCTTGCTCGGCGCATGTTGCTTCCGTCGCTCTACGGCCTCGATTCAGATGGCCTGTTGCCCGACGATCTGCGGATCATCGGGACGGCGCGTACCGCGCTCGACGATGCTGCGTTCCGGGAGCGCGCCGATGCGGCGTTGAAGGAACATCTGCCGGATGGCTTCTACAGTGCCGGAATCGCCGAGCGCTTCCAGTCGCGGCTCCATTACGTGCCGATCGACATCACCGATCCCCAGAGCTTTTCGAAATTGTCCGAACGGATCGGCGACCCGTGCCACGGCGTCGCGATCTTCCTGTCGACCGCTCCTTCGCTGTTCAAGCCGACGATCGACGGGCTGGCCGGAGCGGGGCTCGCCTGCGCGACGGTGCGCATGGCGCTCGAAAAACCTCTCGGAACCGATTTGGAATCGAGCCGCGAGATCAACGATGCGGTGGCGGCGCACTTCCCGGAGGACCGCACCTTCCGCATCGACCATTATCTCGGCAAGGAGACGGTCCAGAACCTGATCGCGCTTCGGTTCGCGAACCTGATGTTCGAGCCGTTGTGGAACAGCGCGCATATCGACCTTGTCCAGATCACGGTCGCGGAGACGGTCGGGCTCGAAGGCCGCGGCGATTATTACGAGAGCTCGGGCGCGCTTCGCGACATGGTCCAGAACCATATGCTGCAGCTCCTCGCGCTCGTGGCGATGGAGCCGCCAAGCGACTTCAACGCGACCGCGGTGCGCGACGAAAAGGTGAAAGTGCTGCGCGCGCTCCGCCCGATCACGGCCGCGGACGTCGAGGCGATGACGGTGACTGGCCAATATGGTCGCGGTGCGATCGAGGGCGAACCCGTGCCGGGCTACGCCGAGGAGGTCGGCCACGACAGCAATACCGAGACCTTCGTTGCCTTGAAGGCCCACATCGACAATTGGCGCTGGAAGGGCGTGTCTTTCTACCTTCGCACCGGCAAGCGCATGCCGCAGCGCGACACCGAAATCTTCATCCAGTTCAAGGACGTACCATATTCGATCTTCGCCTCGCGCGGAGCGACGACGCGGCCCAACAAGCTGATCATCGGCCTGCAGCCGGAAGAGAGCATCGAATTGAGGCTGATGGCCAAGACCCCGGGGCTCGATCGCGCCGGAGTGCGGCTGCGCGAGGTCCCGCTCGATATCGGCCTCGCCAATGCGTTCAGCGAAAATCGCCGGCGCGTCGCCTATGAGCGGCTGCTCCTGGACCTGATCGAAGGCGACCCGACCCTGTTCGTCCGCCGCGACGAGGTCGAGGCGCAATGGGCGTGGATCGACCGAATCCGAGCTGCCTGGGCTGAGAAGGGAATCACGCCGCGCCCCTATGCCGCCGGCACCTGGGGGCCATCTGCCGCAATCGCGCTAACGGAGCGCGACGGCATCAGCTGGCACGAGTAAAGAGCGCTCAAATGGCCCTCGACTCCAGAATCGCCGCGGTCACCGACCGCATTATCGAGCGCTCGAGGCCGACGCGCCGCCGCTACCTCGAGCTGATGGGCCAAGAGAAGGAGCGCGGGATCAACCGCCCGCGCCTCTCCTGCGGCAATTTGGCCCACGGCTTCGCTGCCGCGGGGGAGGACAAGGAGGCGATCAGCCACTTTAGCGGCCCAAACATCGGCATCGTCACCGCCTACAACGACATGCTCTCGGCGCATCAGCCCTACGGCCGCTACCCCGAGCAGATGAAGATCTTCGCGCGCGAGGTCGGTGCGACCGCACAGGTCGCGGGGGGCGTCCCGGCGATGTGCGACGGGGTGACCCAGGGCCAGCCCGGCATGGACCTGTCATTGTTCAGCCGAGACGTGATCGCCATGGGCACGGCCATCGCGCTCAGCCACGGCATGTTCGACGGCGCCGCCTTGCTCGGCATTTGCGACAAGATCGTGCCCGGCCTGCTGATCGGCGCGCTTCGCTTCGGCCATCTCCCGATGCTGCTGGTTCCCGGCGGACCGATGCCCTCGGGACTTCCGAACAAGGAAAAACAGCGCGTCCGCCAGCTCTATGCGGAAGGCAAGGTCGGGAAGGAGGAGTTGCTCAAAGCCGAGAGCCGCTCCTACCACTCGCCCGGCACCTGCACTTTCTACGGCACCGCCAACTCCAACCAGATGATGATGGAGCTGATGGGGCTGCACATTCCCAACGCCGCCTTCATCAATCCAGGCACGCCGCTCAGGCAGGCGCTGACCCGCGCCGCCGTGCATCGCGTCGCCGAGCTGGCGAAGAGCGGCGAGCGGCCGCTGGCACAGGTGGTCGACGAGAAAGCGATCGTCAACGCGATGATCGGCCTCGTCGCAACCGGCGGCTCGACCAACCATTTCATCCATCTGCCGGCAATTGCCCGGGCCGCGGGAATCGTGATCGACTGGCAAGATTTCGCCGAGCTGTCGGCCGCCGTGCCGCTGATCACGCGCATTTATCCCAACGGCGCGAAGGACGTGAACGACTTCCAGGACGCGGGCGGCATGGCGTTCGTGACTTACACGTTGGGCCTAGAAGGCCTGCTTCACACCGACACGCTGACCGCGGGCGCGGAATCGATGGACGCCTGGATCGGCAATCCCGAGCTCCACGGCGACGAGCTCGTCTGGAAATCGGCCGAGGAAAGCGCCGACATCGACATGCTCCGCCCCGCGTCCGACCCGTTCCGCGCCGACGGCGGGATGCGGCTGGTCCAGGGCAATATCGGCCGCGGCGTGTTCAAGACGAGCGCCGTCGACGAGGAGCGCTGGCTGATCGAGGCGCCGGCGCGCTGCTTCTCCGATCAGAACGAAGTCCTCGAGGCGTTCAAGGCGGGCGAACTCGATGGCGACTGCGCGGTAGTCGTTCGCTTCCAGGGCCCGCGCGCCAACGGCATGCCCGAGCTGCACAAGCTCGTTCCGACCCTCGGCGTGCTGCAGGACCGCGGCCATAAGGTCGTGCTGATCACCGACGGGCGAATGTCGGGCGCGAGCGGCAAAGTGCCCGCGGCGATTCACGTCTCGCCCGAGGCGCTCCCCGACGGACCGCTCGCACGTGTGCGCGACGGCGACGTGATCCGGCTCGACGCTCGCACGGGAACCCTCGAAGCGGTCGGGGTCGATCTTACCTCGCGGCCCGCCGCCAATTCGCCCCCGCCGCCTACCGGCACCGGACGCGAGCTGTTTGCGATGATGAGGCTGCACGTGAACGACGCCGAGGCCGGCGCCTCGGCGATGCTCGCCGCGATGGAAGCAGAGAGCGCGTGAGGCAGATCGCGGTCGCCGATGTCGGCGGGACCCATGCGCGCTTCGCGCTCGCCCAAATCGACGGCAACCGTGTCGTTTCGCTCGGCGAGCCGGTGACGCTCAAGACGGCTGAACATGGCAGCTTCCAGCTCGCCTGGCAGGAGTTCGGCCGGCGCGAGGGGATCGAGCTGCCCAAGGAGCTCGCGCTGTCCTTCGCGGGTCCCGTCGGCGGCGACGTCCTCAAGCTCACGAATAACCCCTGGGTGATCCGGCCGGCACTGATGAAAGAGCGGCTCGGCGTCGACCGCTATGTCGTCGTCAACGATTTCGGCGCCGTCGCCTACGCCGTCGCGACGCTGCCCGACGAGCATTTCCGCCACTTGTTCGGGCCCGACCGGCCGCTGCCGAAGGAAGGCGTGACCTCGATCGTCGGTCCAGGCACCGGGCTCGGCGTCGCCGCGCTGCTCCGCAAAAGCGATCGCTATGAAGTGATCGAGACCGAAGGAGGGCATGTCGACTTTGCGCCGCTCGACAGTCTCGAGGACAAAATCGTCACCCAGCTCCGGCGTCACTTTCGTCGGATCTCGGTCGAGCGGGTCGCGTCCGGCCAGGGCCTGTGGAACCTCTACGAGGCCTTGGGCGCGATCGAGGGCAGGGATCTTACCTTCCACGACGACAAAGAGCTGTGGGCGGCCGCGCTTGCAGGCAGTGATAGCCTTGCAACGGCGGCGCTCGACCGGCTGTGCCTCAGCCTCGGCGCGGTCGCCGGCGACATGGCGCTGGCGCAGGGCGCGAATTCGGTCGTGATCGCGGGAGGTGTCGGCCTCAGGCTTGGCGATTACCTGCCCCGCTCGGGCTTCCGCGATCGGTTCATCGCCAAGGGCCGGTTCGAGCGGCGGATGGACGAGATGCCGGTCAAGCTCATCACCCACCCACAGCCCGGCCTGTTCGGCGCTGCGGCCGCATTCGCAAGGGAGCACGGATGACGATCGACGAGATCATGCGCGCAGCGCCGGTCATTCCTGTCCTCGTCCTCGAGGAGGAACTGGACTGGGCCGCGCTCGCCGAGACGTTCGTCGCGGCGGGGCTGCCGGTGCTCGAAATCACGCTCCGCACACCGCCTGCGCTCGACGCAATCAAGGGAATGGCGCAGGTGCCAGGAGCGATCGTCGGGGCCGGCACGGTGCTGAACGAAGCGCAACTGGCGCAGTCGATCGATGCCGGGAGCCGGTTCACAGTCTCGCCCGGTCTCACGAACCCGCTTGCGCTTGCCGCGCGGGACACGGCGATCCCGTTCCTGCCGGGAATCGCGACGGCAGCCGACATCATGCGCGGGCTCGACGTCGGCCTCGACCGTTTCAAATTCTTCCCGGCGGTGTCGTCGGGCGGCATTCCAGCGCTCAAGGCGCTCTCGGGTCCGTTCGGAAACATCCGCTTCTGCCCGACCGGCGGCATCCGGCCCGACACCGCAGCCGACTGGCTGGCGCTGCCGTCGGTGCTGTGCGTCGGTGGTACCTGGTTTGTGAAACCGGGAGACGGTCTTGACGCAATCGGGGAGCGCGCCCGCGCAGCGGCGGGCCTGGCGCGCTAGGGCCTCAGCAGGAATTGCAGGGGGATATCGACCCGCGACGCCCAGCTGATCTCGTTATGCTTCTGGCCGGGGAAGCTCTTTGTCAGCCAATTGGCGCCTTGCCGGTAGCCTCGCTTGGCAACGACTCTGTCCACCCGGTCCTGATACTGCTTGTAGATCGCGTCGAGCGTCTCGCTGCCATAATCGAAATAGAGCCGATGCGTTCGGGGGTCGGGCAGCGCCTGCGCGAGGTAGCGCTCGAAGGCCGACGACACGACCTCATATTCGTCCTGGCTGACCGACTGGCCGTCGGGCTTGATGAACAAAGGCCAGTGCGTCGACATCATTCCCGCCGCGCCGAAGATCCGGGGATATTCGTCGATCGCATAGAGCGAAATCAGCGAACCCATCGACGAGCCCATGATCGCCGTGTTCGCCCGATCGGTCTTCACGTTGAAGCGCTTGTCGATCATCGGGCGAAGCTCGCGGACGATGAACTTCAAATATCCGTCCGACAGCGGATCGCCGCCGTAGAGCGCGCGGACCTTGGCGCGATAGTCGTTTGGCAGGCCGCTGAAGGCCTTCGACGGCACATATTCCTGCAGCCTCTTGGGCGTGTTCCAAATGCCGACGACGATCGTCGGCCGCACCTTTTTGTCGGCGATCAGCTGGGAGAGATGCTCGTCGATCTCCCATTCCATGCCGTAGCCGGCGGTCGCCTTGTCGAACAGGTTCTGGCCGTCGTGCATGTAGAGCACGGCATATTTGGGCCCGCGCGCCGAATAATTGGGCGGGAGCCACACCACGACCCGGCGCGGATCGGCATATTTGGACTTGAGCACGCCGAGGTCGACGATCGTTCCCGCGCTGACGTGGACCGCGCCCATCGCATCCCCTGCGAACGCCGGCGTGGCCACGAACATCGCCAGCACGATGGCCAGCAGTCGCTTGATCATGCGGCCTCCTCCAGGCGTTCGAGCGCGTCGGACAATAGCGGGAAGTTCATCGCGCAGCCGCTGACGAAGCGGTCGACGTCGGCCATGTCGAACTGGACCACGTCGGGGCCGGGAGGCTTGAGCAATTCCTGCA
>JAXDPR010000255.1:0-12094 GCA_034668265.1 Sphingomonadales bacterium | reverse complement strand
TCGCGGCGCGGCCATGGCGTGGCGACCGACGGCGGCGCAACATCCACCCGCTGACGCCGAAGCCGAGAATCATAGTCATCCATGTGCCCGGCTCGGGAACCGCGGGTGGCGGCGGCGGCGGAGGCGGCGGCGGCGGAGGCGGCGGCGGAGGCGGAGGTGGCGGCGGCGGCGGAGATGGCGGCGGAGGCGGAGGGGCCGCTGTGCCCACTGCAGCGCCGTTGATCGTCGATCCGGCGGTAAATGTGCCGATCGTGTGGACGGTGCCGGTGAACGCGCTGTTGGTCACAGCCGTGCCGTCGGATTTCAGCTGCCGGCCGTAGACGGTCAGCGGAATGCTGCCCGTGTCGAAATTGTCGATAAACAGGCCGCCGTCGCCGACGGTGATTCCGCCCATATCGGTCGAGATGCCGCTGTTCTGGACGAAGAATGTGCTGGTCGGGAAAACCGCAATCGATCCGGCGCCGGCGAAGCCGAGCGGATTGGACGTGCCGTTGTTGGTGCCGAGCGCCGTGTCACGGCCGGTGAAGTTCGGGTCTGTCTCGAGCTGGCTGAGAATTGAGCCCTGCGCGATCCACACATTGGGTGCATTGAAGAGCAGACGTCCGGCAAGCGCGCCCGCCGCGTTGGTCATCACCAAGCTACCCGTATCGGTGTTCACTTCGACGTTCGTACCGGCATTCAAGGTCAGGGAATCCGATGTGCCGGCATTGGTCCAGCGAACATCACCGTTGATGTGGATCGCGCCGCTTGGTGAACCGACGATAATGCTGCGGATCCCCCCGCCGGCCGTCGCGCTTCCGTCAATGTGCGCGTCACCAACGAAGATGTCCGGCGATGGGCCGTCGCTTGCGGACTGAGCGTTGAACGTGATCGTGCGCGCCTGGATGTCGCCATCCTCGTTGAAGACATAGGCGCCGGCGGGCGGGCTGAGCCCGGCCCCGAGGTACATGCCGAGATCGTTGACGGCGTTCAGCGCCAACAGTTGAGTAATCCCGGTGACGCCGAGCAACGCGCCCTGCACAATATTGATGTCCGCCGAGGTCACGAAGATGTCGGGCGCGCTGACCGTGCCAGTGAAGGTGGCGAGGCCGCCGGCATAAAAGAATGCGCTGCCGTTGGCGTCGGTGGCGGTTACATTCCCGACCGTAAGATTGCCATTCGCGTACAAAGAAACCGACGAGCCTGAGATGGTGCCGGTGCCGGTAAGATTGCCGTCCGCTATCAGTTGAAGCGTGCCGGGGATGTTGATGTCAGTGACGTCGGCGTCGCCCGAGAACTCGCCAAACACGTTGTTTACATTGGGGTCGGCATTTTCGCCCATGATGTCGGACGCAAAGAATGAGAAGGTGTCGATGGTTATCGTGCCGAGCTTGTTGTCGTCGAACAGCGTGATGAGGCCTTGCGCGTCAGCGTCGAGCCCGCCGGCGACAGTGATCGCGCCGCCGTGATCGGCGCTGACCTCAATCGTATTGCCCGAAATCAGAAGGACATCGTCAAAGAGCGACGTATCGTCGGCGAAGCTTAGCGTGTGCCCGTTGTCAGCGAGGAGCTTGATGTCGCCGGTCCCCCCGAGGGAGTCGGACTCCAGGACGACCTCGCCGCCGGAGAAGGAGACATTCCCGGTGATGGCCCCAACCAGGATCGACCCGTCGGCTTCGCCGAACACGGGTGACGTGACGGTCGTGGCGCCCGGCGCCCCGATATTGATGTTGCCGGGTCCGGGCGATCCGCTGCTCGTCCCGCCGCCGAAGACTGAGCCGGAGTATAGATAGATCTGGCCGTTCGCGACGGTCGCGCCAGTGGCCGCGGGAGCGAACCCGATCGAGCCGCCGAGCAGCATCGTCAGGGCCTGGTTCTTCGGAACCGCGACCATGTAGATCGTGTGGTCATCGTTGGCGCTCGCGTTCGCCGCGCCGCCGGTGGTCCCCGAGTGGACGATGCCGTTGGCGTCGGAGGTTCCGCCATCGACCGGCACCACGACGTCAAACAGTCCCTGGCTGAAGGTCATCGTCGCGCCCTGGGCCGCGGCATAGACCGCGGAGCCGTTGACCTGCACATTGCCGCCCTGCTCGATCCGCGGAGCAATCATCGCGACATAGGAATTGCGCGCATTGATCTGCGCGCCCGACAAAACCTTGATGCTTCCCGCGGTGGCGGCCGACTTGGAGAAGGTTGCGGTGAAGCTGTTGGCGTCGGCTGAAAAACCGCTGGGCAGGTCGATGCTGCTGAGAAGCAGCCCACCGACATCGAACACGGCCTGCGAGCCGATGAGGATTCCGCCCGGGCTGTAGAACCAGACGTTGCCGCCGGTCGCGCCGCCGTCGAGCTTGCTCAGCACAGTTCCGTTGAGCTCAATGGTGCGGGTCGTGTCAGTCGGGACGATGCGATTGAGGACCGTAAAGCCGGTGAGGCCCGAAGCGCCCTGATAGGTCGCAGTGTTGCCGGCCGGCAGGAAGTTGATGTTGCCGGTCCCTGCTTCGCTCGGCGCCCAGTTGATGGTGGCCGTCCCGCTGCCAACGGTGATCGTTTCGCTGCCCGGAGTGCTGCGGGCGTAGCTGACCGTCCCGGAAACCGTGGTCTGGGTACCCTGAAAGGCTTGAGCCCAGGCGCGTTGCGGAGTCAGTGCGACGGTGATCGCTAGCGTCGCGCAGGAGACGAGCAGTCGGTGCCGCTTCAGGCGGTACCTTGGGTACAAAGCATGGGGCATGTCAGTACTTCCATGGCCACAGGCGGGTTGTCAGAGACACGAGCAAACGAGGATCGGGCTTGACGTTGAACGGCCCGACGTGAGTGAGCGGAATTGCGAGCGCGGCATCGAGGACGAAGCGGTCCCAATTGACCCGGGCCCCGGCGCCGACCGAGTTCAGATACTCCCGCTGGGTGACGATGATGCTGCTGGCGAGGTGGCCGACGTGCGCATGATCCCAAAAGGCATAGCCTTCGATGGCGGGACGCGTCGCGCTGACGGGCACCCGGCTGCCGTAGCGGAGCTCGAGCTGGGTACCGTAGCCGCGGTCGCCGAGCAGGGCGCCGGGATCGTAGCCGCGGCCGACCGTATAATTGCCCGCCGAGAAGTCTTCGAAGCTGAGCAGCGGCTTGCCGGTATATTGGGCGCGAAAGCCCAGAGCGAAGGTGAGCTTGGGGACGGGCCGCATCTCGACGTAGGAGGTCAGCCGAAACACCGTGGCATCCGCTTGGCCCTCAAGGCGGCTTGGCGGGACCTTGCCGGCCCCGAGGCAATTCACGCCGAGCGGACCGCAATCGTGCGTTGCGCCGAGCGCGGCCAGGCCCTGCCGAAGCTCGACCTGGCTGGTAAAATGCCAGGGCGGCTCGGCGGTCGAGAAATTAAGGCCGAGATCGCTTGCGATCGTGTCGATGCCGAGGCGGACGAACGCCACCCGGAGCCGGTCGCGAGTGAGCGGAATGTGATTGAAGTCGACGTCCTGGTTGACGACGTCCATGCCGATTGAGCCACGGACCGTTTCCGACTGGCGCCGAACGATCGGATAGCCGAGCTCGACCGTACCGAGCAGCGTCCTGGCGAGAATGTCGGTATTCGGCACGTGCGGCCGCGCCCAGGCGTAAGTGAAGGAGCCGGCGAGGCTCATCCCCTCCGACCCAAGACGCATGTCGTGGGCGA
The DNA here is from genome assembly GCA_034668265.1 of Sphingomonadales bacterium. Lineage (GTDB taxonomy): Bacteria > Pseudomonadota > Alphaproteobacteria > Sphingomonadales > Sphingomonadaceae > Sphingomicrobium. Next base: position 8,454 of record JAXDPR010000255.1, on the reverse strand, counting down.
GCTGGACGGTTTGCTGCTCCTTGAGGTCCGCAGTGCTGAAGATCGACACCGACGTGCGGTCGCCGAGCCCGGTCAGCCCGAACAGCTGGCCGCGTAGAAGCCCGCCCCACGGCCCGAGCGACGGCGACCCGCCGTTCTGGACGATGAAGTCGGCATAGGCCGGCAAGCGCTGGACGGTGACGTCGCCGATTACGTCGCCCGGCGCGGTCCCGGCGGGGCGCAGCGTCAGTCGAACGGTGTAGCCGGGAAGGTCGCTCGCGAGCAGCAAGTAGCGCTCGGCCTCGTACCGGTTGAACAGCGGGCGCTTGGTGAGCTGATTGAGGTAAGCGGCGAGGATCGTCTCCGCGCCGGTCGCTTCGCCACGCACGCGGACCTGCGTAAGGCGCGCGACCAGGACCTGGAATCGAACGATTCCCCCCTCGATGCGCTGCTCGGGAACCTGGACCGCGGCGATGTAGCCGGCGTCGCGAAGGATCGTCGCGGCGCGATCGCGAATCTCGCACACCGTCGAGATCGGGACGTCATGGCCGATGTAGGACGCATAGCTTGGCGAAAGGTCGGCGTTGGTCAGGCCCTGCGGCGCGTCGAACTCGACGGCGCGCATCACGAAGTGGATCGAGCGAAACTCCGGGCCGTCGAGGGCGCATGGAGCGCGCTCGTTGCCGCCCTCGACCTCGAGTCGGCTTTGTGGAGCTGGGGAAGGAGCGACCGGGCGGGTCACTTCCTCCCGGGTCGGAGGGATCGTCGGCGGGGCGCTTTGCGCGCCGGCGGCGACCGAATGGCCGGCAAGAAGGGCGGACATAACCAGGCGCCCGGCGCGTCGCGGCGGGCTCCTGGATGCCGGCAATGGACCCCCTTTGACGTTCACCGGGGTGCCCCCTCCCCGTTGGAATGATTCGAGTCGCGCTCGAATAAGGGCAGGTTCTACAGCAATTTAACCACGTATTATCAACAATAATTAAACGATGGTTGGGTTTCGGGCGGATTGTGCGCCAGGGCGTCGGGAAAATTCTCGACGGGCGTACGGCGCTGCGGCAGAAGTCGCCACATGGCCGAGCTTGACGCCGCCAATGAACGTTCAGGGCCGGCGTGGGCGCTGCTTGCGGTCGCTTTCATCTCGGTTCTGACGAGCGGCGCGGCTCTCTGCGACATCACGTAGGCCGGCGGTGCCCGACGCCCTGCCCGCACCGCCGCCGGCCATCATCATTACCGGCACGGCGCTTCCCGAGCCCAAGGCGGAACGGGTCTATGCGACGGCACGCATCGGTGCGCGCCAGATCGAGCAGTCGCCGAGTCACGAGCTCGACCAGCTCCTGAAGGACGTGCCGGGCGTGCAGCTGTTTCGCCGGTCGGACGCGCGCAGCGGACATCCGACCAGCCAGGGCGTCACCCTGCGCGCGCTTGGCGGCAATGCCTCGAGCCGAGCGCTGCTGGTGCTCGACGGAGTGCCGCAGGCCGACCCGTTCGGCGGCTGGGTCAACTGGCCGGCCTTCGATCCCGCGAGCCTCGCCGGAATCCGCGTCGTCCGCGGCGGCGGAAGCGTCGGGAACGGTCCGGGGGCGCTCGCCGGGACGATCGAAATGACCAGCCGCGTCGACCACGGGGTCGGCGCGGAAGTCGATGGCGGCAGCCGCGGCTCGTTCGAAGCGAACGTGCGGGCCGGGGTTACGATGGGCGGGGGCGTGCTCGCGCTGTCGGGCCGGTTCGAGCGCAGCGACGGCTTCGTCCCGATCACGCAAGCGACGCGCGGCCCCGCCGACAAGCGAGCGCCCTATGACGAGTGGAGCGGCCGCGGGCATTGGGTGGCGCCGCTTGGGCGAGACACCCAGCTTCAGGCGAATCTCTCGGGTTTCCACGACTGGCGGACCAGGGGAACGGACTTCAGCAGCGACCGGACCAATGGCGCCGATGCCTCGCTCCGGCTGGTCGGCAGCGGTGGGTGGCAATGGAGCGCGCTTGGCTATTGGCAATGGCGCGACCTTCGCAGCAGCACGGCGAGCGTGAACGCAGGCCGGACGACCGCGACGCGCGTATTGTTGCAGGACAAGGTGCCGTCGCACGGCCTCGGCGGAAGCGTCGAGGTGCGTCCACCGATGTCGCGGGGGATCGAGCTCAGGCTCGGCGCCGATGCGCGGCACACCACCGGGGAGACGCGCGAGCTTGCCACTTACGTCGCGGGCCAGCCGACCCGGCGGCGGTTCGCGGGCGGCGAGACCTGGACCCAAGGCGGGTTCGCCGAGGCATCGGCTGATATTCGAGGCATCGTGCTGGGCGGCGGCGCGCGGATCGATCACTGGCAGGTCAGCGGCGGGCATTTGTTCGAACAGACGATCACCACGGGCGCGGTTCTGCGCGACGAGCGCGATCCCAAGCGCAGCGGCTGGCTGCCGACCGCGCGCGGCGGCGTGCTGGCGCCGCTTGGCGGCGGCTTGAGCCTGCGCTCCGCGGCTTATCTCGGATGGCGGATGCCGACGCTGAACGAGTTGTTCCGGCCATTCCGTGCGGGCGCGGACGCGACGGCGGCGAACCCGCTGCTCGATCCGGAGCGGCTGGCGGGCGTGGAAGGCGGACTTGAATATGCGGACGGCCCGTGGCGACTGTCCGCGACTGGATTCATCAATCGACTGACCGACGCCATCGCCAATGTCACGCTTGGGCAGGGGCCGGGCACGTTCCCGCAAGTCGGGTTCGTTGGTGCGGGCGGCGCGTTCCGGCAGCGCGAGAATGTGGACGCCGTCAAAGTTCGTGGGTTTGAAGTCTCGGCCGAATGGACCCGCGGCCCCTGGGCGCTTCGCGCCGGCGCGAGCCTGACTCACGCACGGATGGAGACGAGCGGCGCGGCGGCCGCGATTGACGGGCTGAGGCCCGCCCAGACGCCGAATTTCGCGGGCACGTTGTCGGCGAGCTGGGAGCAGGACGGCAAGGGTGCCGAGATCGTGCTGCGGCGCATCGGCGCTCAATTTGAGGACGACCTTAACACGCGTGTGCTCGAGGGCGCGACCACGCTCGACGCGTCCGCATCATGGCCGCTGTCGCGACGTGTGCAACTCCTCGCGCGGGTCGAGAACGCAACCGCCGCGTTGGTGATGGCCGGCAACGGCGGCGATGGCTCAGTCGAGCGCGCCACGCCGCGCACTTTGTGGATCGGACTGAGGCTGCGCTAGGGCTTCAGGTTCATGACTCCCTTGCCCGTCGCCATGTCGGTCGGGACCGAAATATGCTCGTGAACGACACGCCACTGTCCGTCGATCCGCTTCAGACCTTCGGTGTAGCGAAGCCACATATCGACCGGGGCGCCGCTGGTCGTCTTGCCCGTGAGGCGTTCGAGCCCATAGGCAAAAGCCGTGTCGCCGCTAACCTCGATCTGCATGTTGGGGACCTCAACATGGAGCGGCCCTGAGAACTGGCCGAAGAATTCGGAATAGTCTTTGCGATAGGCATCGGCGCCGCGAAACTGCAGGGGCGGCACGATGTCGAATGCGGTAACGCTCGGCGCGTATATCGTCATCACCCCGTCGACGTTTTTCGCTTCAAAAGCCTTCGCCCACGTGTCGAAGAGCTGCCGGATCTGCTGCATTGACTCCGCGCTGCGATCCCTCGGTTGTTCCCTGGAGCAGCCACTGACCAGCAGGCCGGCCGCGCAGATGGTCAAGATTTTCGGTGCCATTGAGCCCTCCGCGATAAGCCGCGCGCCACGAGCGCGCACGCGCATGATAGCTCCGCCAAAAAACTCGGTAAAACGCCCAGCCCGCTATTTGCCTAGAACTTGAAGCTTCCGCCGACGACGAAACGTGCCTGGTAAGGCCATTGCGACCCCCCATTCGTGTCGTAGTAGCGGGCGTCCAGTGCGAGCTGTTTTACCGGGGTCCACGTCAGTCCCGCGCTCCAGGCAGTATAGTCCGCCCCAACGACGCGATTCCGCCGACCAATTGCCGCACTGGCGGACAATTGCTTGCTGATTGCGTAGGATGCCCCACCCTCGATGTAGACCGAACGCTTTGTCGAACCGAGGTCATCGGGACTGTAAACAATCGACAGCGTCGGCGTCACGCGGCCGATTTTTCTGGCGACGGACGCCGCAAGATCCAGCGAGGTCGCATCCGATCCGGGCACGGGATCGATCTCGCGTCGAGCGGTTGCGCTCGCCGCCAGTTTGAAACCGTCGACTTCCGTCCTGACACCGAGGGTGGCACCAGCTTCGGCGTCCATGGTGGGCGATGCACGTTCTTCGCATAAGCCGCAACATAGATTGGGCCGTCGCCGAGTTCAGCGCGGCCGATGATTTGCGGGCCGGTCGTTTGAGCAATGCCCTTGGCTGTGCCGCTGCTGTAAATTGACGCCTGGAATGCAGGAATGGGCGGCGGAAGTGCAGGCATCGTTCAACTCCTGGAAGGCGCGGCCTTCGCAGAGCGACCCTGGCGTCGTCATTGCCTTCCGATTACGATTCCCCAAGGTTTCCGATGCTGCGGGTGGATGCCCCGAATTTCCGCCCTCCACCCAAACCGGACGCGGGCTTACATTGGGAAATCGTATAGTTTCGACAATCTCAGGCGAACTTGCGCGCGGGTAGAAACGCGGCTTCCAGTGAGTGGAGAAAGGAAGTCCAAATGTTCAAGCGTACCCAGGTCATTGCGATGATCGCAGCACTCGGCGCCGGCAGCACGGCGATTGCGGCGGCACCCGCACAGAAGGCCCCAACGCCCAGGATCTCGATGCAACAGGCTCGCGCCACGGCGCTCAAGCTTGCGCCGGGCAAGATCATCTCCAGCGAATATGAAAACGAGGGCGGCGGCTGGCGCTATTCGTTCGACATCCAGCAGAAGGGCAACGTCCAGGAGATCGGCATCGACGGCCGCACCGGAAAGATCGTCGAGAATAAGTCCGAGGGCAAAGTCGATCACGACTAAGGACAGCCAGGCGTGAAAATCCTTATCGCCGAAGATGATGTGGAAACGGCCGAGTTCATCCAGCGCGGCCTGGAAGAGCTCGGCCACAATCCTGCCATCGCGGCGAACGGGATCGATGCTTTGCACATGCTGTCCACCGAGCAATTCGATGTGGCGGTAATCGACCGCATGCTGCCGGGCCTGGACGGGCTATCGGTCGTCAGGCGTGCGCGGACCGCCGACATAGAATTGCCGGTTCTGCTGCTGACGGCGATGGGCCGGATCGAGGACCGGGTGGACGGGCTTGAAGCCGGCGCCGACGATTATCTCGTAAAGCCGTTCGCCTTTTCAGAGCTTGCGGCGCGGGTGAATGCGCTGGCGCGGCGCAAACCGCTCCAGCCGGAGGTAACCCGACTTGATCGAGCGGGGATTCAGATGGACCTGCTCAAGCGGCAGGTGACGCGCGACGGGACCCCGATCCTGCTGCAGCCGCGCGAGTTCCGGCTGCTTGAGGAACTGATGCGAGAAGACGGCAAGATCGTGACCAGAACCATGCTCCTTGAACGCGTCTGGAGCTACCACTTCGACCCCCAGACCAACATCGTCGACACGCACATCAGCCGCCTGCGCTCCAAACTCAACGAAGGAGGAAAGGCAGACGCGATCGAAACCATCCGTGGGGTCGGCTACCGAATGGCCTTCGATGGATAGGTGGCGTTCGAGCGCGGCTTACAAAATCGCGTTCATCAACTTTGGCGCCTATGCAGCGGGCCTCGCATTGCTCGGCGCGATCGTCTTCACGGTGATGCACATCGCGCTCACGCGGCAGCTCGACTCGATGGTGAGCGGCGAGGCCCAGACGCTAGTGGACGAATTTCACAGCGGCGGCGACGGCGAGCTTGCCGAGGCGATCGCCGTGCGCGAAGCCTCGTCGTCTCCCAGTCGCATGCTGTACGCCGTCTATTCACCTGATGGCCGGCGCATCCACGGCTCTTTTCCCGCGGCACGGCCCACGCTGGGGCTTCATCCGGTCGTCTTCCACGATCCTTCCGAAGGGCAGGACCGGGCCCGTGCCAGAGTGGTCGACCTGTCACCGAACGAACGGCTTGTCGTTGCCGTGGACAGCGACTGGCTGGAGTCCATCGAACGCATAATCATCGCAATCTTCAGCACCGCGTTCGTTGGCGCCTGCATTGTGGGCTTTGGCGGCGCAGTCGTTCTCGGCAGCTATCTGAGGAGACGGCTTCGCTCGATAAATGAATCTGCCGAAGCGATAATCGGCGGGGATATCCGCAAGCGGATGCCCGTGACGCCACGCCGGGATGAATTCGACCAACTCGCTACGACGCTCAACCGGATGCTCGACCGGATCGAAGGTCTTCTGGAGAACCTTCGTCAGGTTTCGAACGATATAGCGCACGATCTCAGGACTCCGCTGGCGCGGCTGCGAAACAGCCTGGAACGCGGAACCACTCAAGGCGCCGATGCTGTGCTCGCGAATGCGATCAGGCAAGTCGATGAGGTGCTGGCGTTGTTTGCCGCAATCCTGCGTCTTGCCGAAGTCGAGAGCGGCGAAACGCGAAGGTTCTTCGCACCCGTGGATGTTACGGCGCTGATGACGGAGTTGGCCGAGAGTTATGCCGCTGTGTTCGAAGACGGCAATCGCACTTTGATCTCATCGATTGAACCCAGGTTGTTTGTTGAGGGCGATCGCGAGCTGCTCGCTCAATCGGTTGTGAACCTGCTCGAGAACGCTCAGCGGCATACTCCACAGGGCGCGGTTGCACGACTGACCGCAGCATTGGAAGGGAACCGCATAATCTTGCAGGTCGCCGACAGCGGCCCTGGAGTCCCGGAGTCTGACCTCAACCGGGTCACCAAGCGGTTTGCGAGGCTTGAGAGCAGCCGTAACACGGCCGGTTATGGCCTGGGGCTCAGCCTCGTCACGGCCATTGCGAAACTCCACGGCGGACAGCTGGTATTGAGAAATCTTTCTCCCGGGCTCTCCGCCACGATCGAGGTGCCGCAGGATGTGGTGGCAACGGCCTTGAGCGACCTTAAAGAAGAGACCGATACGGAGCATGCCAAATGAATGATCAAGACGACGCCCGCCACGAGGCCCTCTCCAAAGTCCCGGCGGTCACGCTCGGTTTCTGGATCATCAAGATCCTCGCGACGACCCTGGGCGAAACCGGCGGCGACAGCGTCACCATGAGCTGGCTCGGCGAGACGACGGCGCATCCGGTGCCGAACGGCTATCTGATCGGGACCGCGATCTTCGGATTGCTGCTGCTCGTGCTGGTCTGGGCGCAGATCAAGGCGCGCAAGTTCAACCCCTGGCTGTACTGGGCGACGATCGTCGCTTCGACGACCTGCGGAACGACGCTCGCCGACTTTGCCGACCGCTCGCTCGGCATCGGTTACCCCGGCGGGTCGCTGCTGCTGCTCGCTTGTGTCCTGGCCTCGCTCTTTGCGTGGTACCGCACGGTTGGAACCGTTGACGTCAACACCGTCACCAGCCCGCGCGAAGAAACATTCTACTGGATCACGATCACTTTCTCTCAGACGCTCGGCACTGCGCTTGGCGACTGGATCGCAGACGCCGGCCTGGGATATTCTGGCGGTGCTTTGGTGTTCTGCGCCGGCCTTGCGGTTCTGGCCACCGTCTATTTCACGACGAACGTGTCGCGGGTTCTCCTGTTCTGGGCGGCGTTCATCCTGACGCGGCCGCTTGGCGCGACCGTCGGCGACTTCCTCGACAAGCCGGTCGCCAAGGGTGGCCTCGAATTGAGCCGGCCGCTTGCCACGCTCGTGCTGGCCGTGGCGATCATTGCGCTGGTCCTCTTGATCCCGCAGCGCCCTGGGTCGCATCCCGGACGGGTGGAAGCGCAGGCGTGAAGGCTGTCCGATGGCTCGCCGCATTCGCGCTGGCGTGTGCGGCCTCACCTGCATTTGCCGGACCACCGTATCAGACCGACGACCCGGTGCCGACCGAACTCGGCCACTGGGAAATCTACAATTTCGTCGGTGTGGACGGGGGCGGCGGCGCGATCGACGGCGAGGCGGGGCTCGACCTCAATTACGGCGCCGCCAAAGGCCTTCAGCTGACCGCGACGCTGCCCGCCGCCTTCTCCCGTTCGCCGGAGGATGGTTGGCGCGCCGGTCGTGGGGACGTGCAGCTTGGAGCGAAATACCGCTTCCTCAATGACGAGCGGAGCGGCTGGCAGGCCGCGGTCTTTCCGCGCGTGTTCGTGCCAACGGCGGGGAGGAATCTCGGCGGCAACCATGTCCGCTTGTTGCTGCCGTTGTGGGTGCAGAAGGACTTGGGGAAGACCGCTGTGTTCGGCGGGGGCGGATATGAGATCAATCCCGGACCCGGGAACAAGGATTTCTGGCAGGCTGCCGTCGCCGTGACGCACGATTTCTCGGACAAGCTTTCGCTCGGGACCGAAGCCTATTGGCAGTCTGCCGACACGCGTGGCGGACACCAAAGCGCCGGCGTCGATGTCGGATTGAACCGCAAGCTCGGTGGCCCGTACGCGCTGCTGCTTGCCGGAGGGCCGACCTT
>JAXDPR010000254.1:0-4350 GCA_034668265.1 Sphingomonadales bacterium | reverse complement strand
GCACTGTCCCACTCGATCCCGGAGGGCAACGGGCTGCTGATCGAGACGCCGTTCGGCAACGTGTTCCATACCGGCGACTGGAAGATCGACGAGACGCCGGTGATCGGCGAAGCGCCGAGCCCGGAGGTGCTGACCCGGATCGGCGACGAGGGGGTGCTGGCGCTCGTCTGCGATTCGACCAACGTCTTCCAGGATCAGCCCTCCGGCTCCGAGGAGAGCGTCCACGCCGGCCTGCTCGCCACGGTGGCCGAGGCGAAGGGCCGGGTGTTGGTGACGACCTTCGCGTCCAATGCCGCGCGGCTGCAGACCATCGGTCGGGTGGCAGTCGAAACCGGCCGCAAGGTATGCATCGCCGGCCGCTCGCTCGAGCGGATCCTGCGCGTCGCCCAGGCGACCGGCTATCTTCAGGATTTCCCGCCCCCGATTGATTTTGACCAGGCAATGCGCCTGCCGCGAAGTGAGACGCTGATCATCGCCACCGGAGGCCAGGGCGAGCCGCGCGCTGCGCTGGGCCGAATCGCTTCGGGAAGCCACGACCTCAAAATCGGCGAAGGCGACACCGTCATCTTCTCGTCGCGGATCATCCCGGGCAATGAGGTCGCCATAGGGCGGATCATGAACCAGTTGTCCGAGCTAGGCGTGGGCATCGTCACCGAGCGTCAGGCGCACGTCCACGTCTCCGGCCACCCCGGCCGGCCCGAGCTCATTGAAATGTACAATTGGGTGCGGCCGCAAATCGTCGTGCCGGTCCATGGCGAGGCGCGGCACCTTGCCGAGCATGCCCGCCTGGCGCTCGGCCACGGCGTGCCTAAAGCAGTCGTGCAGGAGAATGGCGACGTCATCCGCCTCGCGCCCGGCGAACCGCGGAAGGTCGACGAGGTTCGCGTCGGGCGGCTCGTCCTCGACGGCGATGTCATCCTTCCGGCGGACGGAGCGACTGTCACCGAGCGCCGGCGCATCGGCTACAGCGGGCTGATCACTGTCGCCTTGCCCATAGGCGAAGCCGGCAAGCTCGCAGGGGCCCCGCTGATCCGGCCGTTCGGGGTTCCCGTCGAGGAAGACCGCGACGATTTCATCGCCGATGCCACCGATGCCGCGCGACGGGCCTATAGCCCCGGTAGCGACGAAGAGAAGGTGCGCGAAGCGGTGCGGCTTGCGGTTCGGCGCTGCGCCACGCTGTGGACCGGCAAGAAGCCGCTGGTCGAGGTCATGCTGCTCCAGGTCGCCTGATGGCCCTGTCGTCGATCGTCGCGATCTATTTCCTGTTCTTCGCCTTCAGCGCATTCCTGCTGCTGCCGTTTGGAGTCAGGACCGACGAGGAAGCCGGAACGCCCAAGATCGCGGGGCAAGCGGACAGCGCGCCGCATCGCTTTGACCTCAAGCGACATTTGCTCCGGGCGGCGCTGGTCGGCGCTCTATTGTTCGTGCTTTACTACGCGAACTGGACTTACGGGTGGATCACGCCTGACGACCTGGACTTCTACCACTAGCGGCGTTTGTCGATCGCCTGGGCCAGTGCCGCGTAGAGCTTGCCCATGTCGGACGACATGAGCGTGACCGCCATCATTCCGCCGTCGCGCTCGGCGAGGACCCGGCGGAGCATGGATTCGAAGTCGTGGACGTAGCGGTTCACCGAGCGCTGGAACTCGGGGTCGCTCTCGTAATGGGCGCGGATCGCGCGCGTCTCGCTGCCGCCGATCAGGCGCACCGCACGGCTGGTGAACACGCCGCGATTGCCCTTGAGGTACGCGCCCCAAACCTTGTCATCGATCTCGTCCGACAGGATCTTGCCGACGTCGATCGCCGCTGAATGCATTGAATCGATGAGCAGCGAGACCCGCTTGGCGAAGACCTCGCTGTCATTCTCGCGCTGCTCCTTGCCGGTTTGTTCGATGTGCGCTTCCAGCGCGGAGGCGGTCTGGCCGAGCGTGAACATCTGCTGCGTCTGGCGGTCTGAAGCGGCTCGAGCCGCATCGACGGCCCGGGCAGCGACTTGCTCGACATCGCGCAGCCGCTCCTCGACGCTCTCGCGGATGACCCGTTCAAGCGCGACTCGCGTCTCTTCCGACAGCTTGCCCGCTGCATCGGGGATCGCCGCCTCGATCGCGTATCGGGCGCGCTCGGCGGCGTGAGCTGCCGCCTCCTTGACCTGCACCAAGGAGGCCACCAGCGCCGGGCCGGTCTCGGCGCTAAGCGTTGCGGCCTCGCGCTCGACCTTGACCAGGGTCGAGGCAAGCTCGGCGAGCTTGGACTGGGCATCTTCCACGCCGCCGTCGACGCTCGACAAGAGCGCGGCGAAGCGCTCGCGCTGCTGATCGATCTCGGCGCCCGTCGCGGCCAGGCGTTCGCTGGTCTCTACCGTCGCGTCGCGAAGCCAGGCGAGCTCAGGCCGGACCGCTGCCGCCGTCTCGGCAAGGCGGTCGGCGCCGCCTTGGGCTTCGCCGATCAGAGTCCCGACGCTTTCGCGGATGTCGATGCTGAGGCGCTCGATGCTCTCGCGCAGCGTTTCCGTGCGTTCCGCAATCGAGCCGATCGCACTGTCCTGCGTGCTGGACTGCGCGGCGAGCGTGTCGAGCTCGACGCGAGCGCGAGTGAGCGAATCCAGGAAGTGATTGGCGCGCTCGTCGCCGTTGGCGGCAAGCTCGGTGAAGCGTTGATCGATCAGCGCGAGACCGCGTTCGATCTCGGCAATCATCGACTGCGATGCGCGTTCCTGCTCGGCAACCCGGCCCGACAGGGATTCGAGCGAGTTGCTGGCATGATCGATGTTGGCGGCAAGTGACTCGGCGGCGACAGCGCCGGCCTTTCCGATCCCCGCGGACGCCTGCGCGACGAGCGAGGCCACGGCGGCGGCCTGCACATCGATTCCGGAGCGAATCTGCTCAAGGACTTCGGCGGTCCGCTCGAGCAATGCGTCGAGCGTTCCCGAATAGGCTTGTTCGGCGGCGCCGACGCTTGCTGACGCATTGGCGCTTGCGGTTTCGATCTCGGCGAGCCGGTCAGCCAATCGAGCCGTTGCTTCGGCAACCAGCTGGTCGGCGCTTCGAGCTCGCTCGGCAAGGTCGCTGACCTGCTGCCCGAACGCTGCTGCCTTCTCGGCGGAATCGTGACCGATCAGGCGAAGCTGGTCGGCAACTGCCCGTGCGTTCTGTTCGGCCTGGGGCAGGTCTTCGAGGAGGACCGCGATATCGACCCGCGCGGCGCCGGCGGCGCGGTCGAGGGCTTCACCTTGGCGTGCCAGCTTCTCGGTGCTGCTGTCGAACTCGCGCGTGATTCCACCAAGCTTGCCCGTGGTCTCATCGCCCAGCTGCATCAGATGCTGGGCGATCATCGTCAGCTCGGTGCGGCTGTCGTTGATCCGCTGAGAGAGGACTTCGAGCAGCGCCTCGAGCGAGCGTGCTTCGCTGCGCATCGTGACAACCGAGCGGGTGAAGCGCTCGGCTTCCTTGCGGCGCGTGCGCCCGAAGATCAGCCACGCAAGCCCGATGAGAGCCAGCGGCCCGGCCGCGACCGCAACCCATTGCGCGACCAGCGGTGACGTCAGCGGCTGCCCGCCCAGCGTCCGTCCAGCCGACCAGGCCGTGTAGGCAAGCCACAAAGCCGCGAGGACCGCGAGCCCCCACGCAAGCACCTGCCGGCCGCCTGAGCCGCGCTCTTCGGCGGTTCGCTGCAGCCACTGGTCCTGGTCGAACGACGGCTCGACGAAGTCGACGCTGTTCGCCAGCAGGTTGTTGGTCTCTGCCGCGTCGTCGGCCGGCGGCAGGGTTTCGGCGCGCTTTGGAGTGGGTGTCATCGTAACTCGCAGTTTACCATCTTTGACCGCGCACGAAAGCGATTAGAGAGAGACGGGGCGTAACGAAGCGGGACAGTGCGGGAATCATGGCGATTGGGGCGCTGATCGGCGCCTATCAGGAAGACGACAGCGGCGCACTTCGCGCCTTGCTTCCGCTCGCCGGGCGAACGCTCGTGGAATATCAGGTGCGCTGTGCCGCGGCCTCCGGCGCCGCTCCGATCGTCGTGATTGTCGAGCGCGTTCCCCAGGCGTTGCAGGATGCGTTCGAGCGGCTTCGCCTCGATTCCATCGGAGTGTTCCCGGTCAGCGACATCAACGAGGCTATCAGCAGGTTTGAAGCCGGCTCTTCGATCCTGTTGATCGGGGACGGAATCGCCCCTCCCGTCGAGCTGGTGATGGGGATGGCCGGCCAGGCCGAACCGGCCGTCGCGATCGTGCCGGACGACGAACAGCACCAGGCCTATGAGCGGATCGACGCGGGCTCGCGCTGGGCAGGGGTAGCGATGGCCGATGCGCGGCTGCTCGGGTCCACCGCTGCGATGCTCGGCGACTGGGAC
>JAXDPR010000253.1:0-2504 GCA_034668265.1 Sphingomonadales bacterium | reverse complement strand
ACTCTAGCGTTGCAGTAAGCGCTCCATGGTTTAGGCTCCCCTCATCTTGGTTCGTGGAAAGGGAGCTCCAATGCTTCGCAAACTTCTTCTCTCGTCCGTGGCTGCGACGGCGATGGTCGGCTCCGCTCTTGCCGCCGACCTGCCTTCGCGCAGGGCCCCGCCGCCGATGCTTCCAGTCGTCCCGCTCTTCACCTGGACCGGCTTCTACATCGGCGTGGATGGCGGTTATGGCTGGCAAAATATCCGTGAGACCGGCATCTTCGGCGGTCTGGCGCAATACCAGCTGAACTATCGCGCCAGCGGCCCCGTCGGCGGCGGCCACGTCGGATTCAACTGGCAGGTCAACCAGTTCGTCTTTGGTATGGAAGGCGATGTCCTGGGAACCAGCATGCGGGTGAACGGTCCGCTGAACATCTTTCTGTTCAACAACGCCGTGTGGCGGTCGGGCATCGAAGGCTCGATCCGTGGCCGGATCGGCATCGCTTTCGACCGCTTCATGCTCTACGGCACAGGCGGTGTCGCCTTCGAAACGTTCCGTCTGCGCCAGAACTTCCTGTTTGCGCCGGGTTTTGCAGACACCTTCACCCCGAGCCGCGCCGGTCTGACTGTCGGCGGCGGCGTCGAATACGCCTTCACCAACAACTGGCTAGGCCGCGTCGAGGGGCGCTACAGCGACTTCGGCACGTTCAATAACGCCTCCGTCCTCCTTCCCGGGCTGTTCTACCGCCAGCGCGTGACGGAAACCAAGATCACCGGCGGCATCTCCTACAAGTTCGACTACGCGGCTCCGGCGCCGGTCGTCGCCCGCTACTGATCGTCATCGTCGTCGTCGGAAAGCCCGGCCCTCGCGGCCGGGCTTTTCTTTTGCGGCGCAGGTTGCGGCGGAGGGTCTTGGCGTGGCATCGACCCCGCAATGCTCCCGCCCCCTGCCCCGCGCATCTCGTTCGTCAGCCTCGGCTGCCCGAAGGCGCTCGTCGACAGCGAGCGTATCCTCACGCGGCTGCGCGCCGAGGGCTACGAGCTTGCCCGCACGCATGCCGGCGCCGATGCGGTGATCGTCAACACCTGCGGTTTCCTCGATAGCGCCAAGGCGGAATCCCTCGAGGCGATCGGCGCCGCGCTCAACGAGAACGGCAAGGTGATCGTCACCGGCTGCATGGGCGCTGAGCCCGACTCCATCCGCGCGGCGCATCCGAACGTGCTCGCGGTGACCGGTCCGCAGGCCTACGAATCGGTGCTGGAGGCGGTGCACGCTGCCGTCCCGCCGGCGCACGATCCGCGGATCGATCTCATGCCGCCGCAGGGCATCAAACTCACGCCGCGGCACTATTCTTATCTAAAAATTTCAGAGGGATGCAACAACAGGTGCAGCTTCTGCATCATCCCGAAACTGCGCGGCAATCTTGTCTCGCGGCCCGCCGCCGAAGTGCTGCGCGAGGCCGAGCGGCTGGTCAAAGCCGGCGTCAAGGAGCTTCTCGTCATCTCGCAGGACACGAGCGCCTACGGAGTCGACCTGCGTTATGCCGAGAGCGCGTTCGGCGGCCGCGCCGTGCGGGCGAAGTTCATCGATCTCGCCCGCGAACTCGGGCAGCTCGGCGCCTGGGTCCGGCTCCACTACGTCTATCCCTACCCGCATGTCGACGAGGTCATCGGCCTTATGAGCGAGGGCTTGGTCCTGCCCTATCTTGACATCCCCTTCCAACATGCCTCGCCGGGCGTGCTGAAAGCGATGCGCCGGCCGGGCAATCAGGAGAAGACTCTCGATCGGATCCGTGCCTGGCGCACCGCCTGCCCCGACCTTGCGATCCGCTCGACCTTCATCGTCGGCTTTCCCGGCGAGTCGGAAGACGACTTTTCGCTCCTGCTCGACTGGTTGTCGGAAGCCAGGATCGATCGGCTCGGCGCCTTCAAATACGAGCCGGTGGCGGGCGCACCGGCCAACGATCTCGGCCTGCCGACTGTGCCGAACGAGGTGAAGGCGCAACGCTGGCACCGGCTGATGGCGCATCAGCAGAAAATCAGCGCCAAGCGTCTCGCCGCAAAAGTCGGGCGGCGGCTGCCGGTGATCATCGATGAGCCGGGGTCGCCCATCTCGAAGGGCCGCAGCCAGTTCGATGCGCCGGAGATCGACGGGGCGGTGCATGTGACCTCGCGGCGGCCGCTCCGCGCCGGCGACATCGTCAGCGTGAAGATCGACCGCGCCGACGCCTACGATCTGCATGGGGTGGCGGCGTAGGCCACCCTTCCGGCTGAGCGAAGCGAGATCCGGGACCTAAAAGCCTCTCCCAATCAAGTCTGGACCCCGGATCGCGCTCCGCGCGTCCGGGGACGTGGACCCGCTACGTCGCCAGCACCGCTGCGCCTGGTCTCTGTCGCCCCGCCACTGCCCGCCACAGCCCCGCCGCCGGAACAACGAGCAGCAGATAACACAGCCCGCCGACCTGCAGGCTCGTGTCGATCGAGAACGCCATGCTGGTGAGCACCGCGACGCTCGCGGCGAGCAC
>JAXDPR010000252.1:0-6523 GCA_034668265.1 Sphingomonadales bacterium | reverse complement strand
TCCCACCCGTGATTCACAGTCTGGGGATGAAAACTGTCCCCGTGGATGAATCTTCGAACAGGCGTCGAGCCGTGCAGTACAAATGGAAGGTTGAGCCCGTCCCCAGCCCCGGGCTAGCCTTGGCCGGCCTCTTTTCCACAAGGTTGTACTCTTGGGCCTCATCCTTGCTTCGACCAGCGCGATCCGCCGCCAGATGCTCGATGCCGCCGGCATTGCTTATCGGGCGATGAAGCCCGAAGTTGACGAGGGCGGCCTCAAGGCGCGGCTGACCTCCGCCGCTGAAATCGCATCCGAGCTCGCGGCGGCCAAGGCCTGCAGCATCTCCGGCGAAGACTGGGTGATTGGCAGCGATAGCGTGGTCAGCGCCGGTGGCCGCCTGTTCGACAAGCCGCGCGACAGACGCGAGGCGGCCGAACACCTGCACTTCTTTTCGGGCAAGACGATGCTTCTGACCAGTGCCGTCGCGCTGGCTCGCCGCTCCGTCGTTGAATGGCGCCATGTCGAGACCGCGCGCCTCGAGGTGCGAAAGCTCTCCGACGAGTTCATCGCCGACTATCTCGATGCCGAATGGCCAGAGGTCGGCTACACTGTCGGCGTGTTCCGGCTGGAGGCGCGCGGGGTGCAGCTATTCTCATCGATCGACGGCGACCATTTCACGATCCTCGGAATGCCACTGCTCCCGTTGCTCGGCGCCTTGCGCGAGCGAGGATTGGTGCTGGCATGATCCGGATCGCCCTCACTGGCTCTATTGGCATGGGCAAGTCGACCGTGGCGAAGATGTTCGCGGAGGCGGGCGTGCCGGTGTTCGACGCCGACGCGGTGGTTCGCGCTCTCCAGGGGCCGGGTGGAGGACTGGTCGAGAAGATCGGCGAGATTTTTCCCGGGTGCGTCCGCTCCGGCACCCTCGACCGCGACTGCCTGGCAACGATTGTTCTCGCCGACCGCGACAAGCTCGCCGCACTTGAGTCAATCGTCCATCCCGCTGTGCGTGAAGCGCGCGAGGCCTTCATCACCGACCAAGCGGCCGCTGACGCGCTCCTCTTCGAAATCCCCTTGCTGTTCGAAACCGGCGGAGAGGCCGAGTTCGACAAAGTCGTGGTCGTTTCCGCGCCGGTCGAAGTCCAGCACCGCCGCGTCCTCGAGCGGGCAGGCATGACGGCCGCCAAGCTCGATTCGATCCTCGCGCGGCAAATGCCGGACGAGGAGAAGCGCCGCCGCGCCGATTTCGTCGTCGACACGGGCGCCGACCTATCCACAACAGAAAGCCAGGTCCGCGACATTCTGGCTTGTCTGGGGATCGGCGGCGGCCGATAATTCTCGCATCATGCGGGAAATCGTCTTCGATACGGAAACGACCGGCCTCAACCCGATGGGCGGCGACCGAATGGTCGAAATCGGTTGCGTCGAAATGTTCAACCGGGTCGAGACCGGGCGGCACTTCCACGCTTATTTCAACCCGGAGCGCGACATGCCGTTCGAGGCCGAAATGGTGCACGGCCTCTCGACAATCTTTCTGTCGGACAAGCCGCTGTTTACGGAGCGGGCCGAGGAACTGCTCGCGTTTATCGAGGATTCCCCGCTGGTCGCGCACAACGCCAGTTTCGACTTCGGCTTTCTCAATCACGAGCTCGGCCGCTGCGGCCGGCAGACGATTTCGATGGGCCGCATGGTCGACACGCTGGGCCTCGCAAGGTCCCGGCACCCGGGCGCCAAGCATAGCCTCGACGCCTTGTGCATGCGCTTCGGGATAGACCGCAGCCACCGGGTGAAACACGGCGCGCTGCTCGACGCGCAGCTGCTCGCCCAGGTCTATGTCGAGCTCACCGGCGGCCGCCAGATCGGCCTTGGACTGGTCGCCGAAGCGGGCACCGTCGCCGTCCAGCAATCGGCGGGGCCGGTGACGACCCGTGAGCCGCGCCCGGCGCGCCCGCACGCGCCGCTGGCGGAGGAACTCGAACGGCATCGGGCGTTTATTGCCGGGCTCGTGAACCCGTTGTGGGACCGGTTCGCACCGCATCCGTAGCTGGCCGGTTGACGGGGCGACGGGCGCGGTCCTAAGCGCCCGCACAGCCAAAGGAGCCAGCCACAGTGGACGTTCGGGTCGCGGGTCATCAGGTCGATACCGGCGAGTCGCTGCGCGAGCATGCGCAGCGCCGAGTCGCAGAGATCACGGAGAAATATTTTTCGCGCTCGGTGGGAGCCAGCGTCACCTTCGGCCGTGGGCCCAACAATGACTACACCTGCGACATTGTCGCGCCGGTGGTGAACGGCGTTGTCCTCAAGGCGTCCAACAGTGGCCGCGAGCCCGAGATCGCTTTCAATGGCGCCGCCGACCGGATTGAAAAGCAGCTTCGGCGCTACACCAACCGCCTGAAGGACCATAAGGTCGACGAGGTCGAAAGCGAGCCGTTCATCGAGAATGCGGCCTACACTGTCTTCGCCGGCTCACCGCAGAGCAAAGGCAATTCGGATCAGGCCGGGTTCGCCGCCATCGTCGCCGAGACGCGGGTCGATATCCCCGAATCGAGCGTGTCCGATGCGGTCATGCTGATGGACCTGCGCAACACGCCTGCGCTGATGTTCAAGAACAGCGCGACCGGCGCACTCAACATGATCTACCGCCGCGAGGACGGAAATATCGGCTGGGTCGAGCCGCAAACCAACTGAGCTCCACCAACCTTCAGAGCGGCCACGGTGCGACCGTTCGCACCTTTCATGAGTTTCTTGCCCGATGCAGCTTGCCGATTTCCTCGATTGCGACGCGATCAAGACGTCCCTGCCCGGCGGCAACAAGCGTTCGCTGCTGCAGCAACTCGCCAATCTGGCGGGCCAGCGACTGGGTGCCGATGCCGCAGCGATCAATGCCGCCCTCAATGAGCGCGAGCAGCTCGGCTCGACCGGCTTCGGCCAGGGCGTGGCAATTCCACATGCCAAGATCGACGGCCTGGCGCAGATTTACGCCTTGTTCGCGCGATTGGGCGAGCCAGTCGACTACAAGGCGATTGATGGGCGGCCGGTCGACCTCGTCTTCCTCCTCCTCTCGCCGCCCGGCGCCGGGGCCGAACATTTGAAGGCACTGGCCGCGATCAGCCGCGTGACTCGCGATGCCGCGACCCTCGAACGCCTGCGCGGAGCGCGCAGTCGCGATGCGCTTGCCGCGGTCCTGATGGGCGCCGACGAACGGGAAGCCACCTGAGCGACGACCGCCTGCCAACGCATGTCGAAGTCGCCGGCATCCTCCGCCGTGTGGCCGCGGAGGGCGGTTTCGGGACAGTAATGAGGAAAGGCGACGAGGAACGCGGCTCGCTCCTTTTGTTCGTCAGCGGCCGGGGGGTTCACGTCGCGACGCTTGAGCGGATCCTCAATCTCGACGGCAGCTATGGATGGCAGCGCGTCGGGCCCGCCGAATCGGCAGGTTCCCCCGAAATTGCCGATTTCCTCGCGCGGCGGGCACGATTCGACGAGGATATCTGGGCAATCGAACTGGATATCGCGGACCCCGAACGGTTCATCGCTGAAACGACCATAACGGGTTGACCCCTGCCTTCGCGGAGTGAAACACCACGTTCAACAACAAGAGCGGGGGGCATTTCCTCTGGCAACAAGAGCCGGGAATGCCACGCGAGACGGGGAATCACCGAGCGCTAACCAAGTAACGATTGAATAAAGCGCAAGCGTTCATGGTTGATTTGCCGCACGATATGGCGTGAATTTTGGCTTCTTTTCGTTCAGCTTTGCTGATGGTTGCGGCGCTAACCGCAACGATTATTGCTCCGGCAAAGGCCGGTCCTGCTGTCGAGCCACTGGTTTCGGTGGCAAAGGCGACCCTCCCGTCGGTCGCTCTTCCCGACTTGCTCGACCCCAATGGCAAGCCGGTCCTGTCCGCGCCCCAGGCGCCGGACGCAACTATCCAATCCGACTCCTCTGACGACCAAGCCGCTGCCACGAACGAGCCGGTTCCAGCCGTCAAGCCGAGCGACGGTCTGGCCGCGATGGTCGCCGAGCTTCGAAGCCCCGAACCGGGCGGCCGCGAGCTCGAGTGCCTCGCCACGGGTATCTATTTCGAATCGAAGGGCGAGCCCCTCGCCGGCCAGCTTGCCGTGGGCAAGGTGATCGCCAATCGCGCGTCGAGCGGCGGGCGCTTCCCAGGCACCTATTGCGGAGTGCTGTTTCAGCGCGGCCAATTCTCGTTCGTTCACGGCCACAGCCTGCCGAACGTCGCACGCAGCAACCGGCAGTGGCAGACCGCGGTCGCGATCGCCAAGATCGTCGATCAGAGGCTTCAGGACTCATCGGTCGGCAGCGCACTCTTCTTTCACGCCCGCTACGTGTCGCCGGGCTGGGGCCTGAAGCGCGTCGCTTCGATCGGCAATCACATCTTCTACCGCTAGCATTTTGAGGAATGGGCGGCTTTCTTTTTGGCCACCGTTTGTTCTAAATGACGAGATGGCCACCCAGCCCGATTCCCTTTGCTTCACCGATGCCCCGCCGATCGCCGCCGAGGTCGCCCGCGGAGTGACCCGGCTATTTTGCCGGCAGGACCTGTTCGCCGTCTGCGAAATGCCACTGCCCAACGGCCGCCGCGCCGACCTGATGGCGATCGACAGCGCCGGCGGCTTCACCATCGTCGAGATCAAGGTCGCCAAGGCCGACCTCATCGGCGACGGCAAGTGGCTCGACTATCTCGATTATTGCGACCGCTTCTATTGGGCCGTCCCGCCGCACCTTGCGCGAATCCTCGAAGAGGAGCGCTATCTTCCAAAAGAGGCCGGGCTAATCGTGGCCGACCGCTACGACGCCGCTGTCGTCCGCGAGGCGTCGCACCGTCCGCTTGCACCGGCGCGGCGCAAGGCCGAGCTACTGCGCTTCGCCCGCCGCGCCGCGCGGCGCCTGGCAGCGCAGGTCGACCCGTCGCTCGGCGACCTTACCTGACCGCGGCTGGCTTGGGCTTCTTGTTTTCGATGAGCTTCAGGATGTCGCGTGCTCGTGCGTCGCGCGCAGCATAGTCGCGCGCCGAATAGCCGGCCGCGGAATCGGATCGGTCCGGATTCGCGCCGGCGTCGAGCAGTAGCCGGACGACGGGAATGTCGCGCTGCTGCACTGCGATGATGAGGGGGGTCTCGCCCATTCGGTTCGCGGCATCGACCTTCGCGCCGAGACCGATCAACCATTCCACCGCCTGCGAGAGGCCCACCCGAGCGGCCGCGATCAGCGGCGTGTCGCCGCCCTTGCCGCCGAGATTGGGGTCGGCGCCTTGGTTGAGCAAATAGCCGGTCCAGGTCTCGTCGCCGCGGTTGATGGCGATGATGAGGCCGGTGTTCCCGTCGCCGTCCTTGCTGTTGACGATCCCTTTTGGACGGTTGGAAAGGATCTGAATGGCCTTGTCGCCGTCGCTTTTCTTGACGGCTTCGACGAATTCGTTGCCGCCCATTCCGGTCGACTGGGCGGCAATTGGCGGCGCGGCGATGAGGGTTCCGGCAAACAGAACAAAAGCCAGACGTTTCACGATCTTATGCCCCGCATTACTGGATGATCCCGCTTGATTGGGCCGGCTTAGCAGAGCAAGGCTCGACTTCAAATGAACGACGGCGCGCCATTTTGGGAACGTCCCCTCGAAACGCTCGACCGCGGCGAGTGGGAGGCGTTGTGCGACGGCTGCGGGCGGTGCTGCGTCCACAAGCTCGAGGACGAGGAGACGGGCCTGCTCTATCCGACCAATGTCGCCTGCAAGCTGCTCGACCGGCGCAACGGGCGCTGCCTCGATTACAAGCACCGGATGAAGCTCGTCGCCGACTGCGTGAAGCTCGACCCCAAGAACCTGGACGGTCTCGACTGGCTGCCGGGCACCTGCGCCTACCGCCTTCGGGCCGCCGGCGAACCGCTGAAGGACTGGCATTATCTGATCTCTGGCAGCCGCGAGACGGTGCATGAGGCAGGCATGTCCACGCGCGGCTGGACGGTCAGCGAAGAGGATGCCGGCGAGCTTGAATATCATGTGGTCGAGCGCACGCTCTGAAGCATCGCTGGAAGCGGCGCTTCCGGCCCCCATCGAGATTCGCCCGCTGCGCAACGCCCGGCGGTTGCGACTGCGCTTCGACGAGGCGAGCGGGACGTTGAAGTTGACCTGCCCGTGGCGGACCAGCCGCCGAGCGGCGCTTGCCTGGGCCCTCGACCAGCGCGACTGGATCGAGACGCAGCTGGCACGAGCGGAGCCGGCCGAGCCGTTCGAGCCCGGCGCGACTATCCCTCTGGAGGGACAGGAGGTGCGGTTGGTGTGGGATGCCGTTGGTCGTCGGACGCCGGTGCTCGCCGGCAGCGAAATCCGCTGTGGCGGGCCGCAGGAGGGCTTTGCGCGAAGGATTGAGCTGTTCCTCAAGCGGCGTGCGCTCGACGTTATGAGCCGCGAGGCCGCCGAATATGCCGCTGCCGCGGACGCGAGCGTTCGCTCGGTCAGCGTCGGCGATGCCGGGACGCGCTGGGGAAGCTGCTCATCGCAAAGAAGAATCCGATTGAGCTGGCGGCT
>JAXDPR010000251.1:0-2726 GCA_034668265.1 Sphingomonadales bacterium | reverse complement strand
AAGCTCGCCCTCGACGACTTCGGCACGGGCTATTCGTCATTGAGCTATTTGCAGCGCGTTCCGTTCGACAAGATCAAGATCGACCGTTCGTTCGTCACTGGCGCCTCGGACCTCGCCGGGCGCAATGCCTCGCTGATCCGGGCGATGGTCGGCCTCGCTTCCGATCTCAAGATGCAGACCACTGCCGAAGGGGTCGAGACCCCCGAGGAGCTTCAGCTTGTCCGCGACCTTGGTTGCTCGCTCGTCCAAGGCTATATTTTCGGCCGGCCCATGCCCCCCGAGGAGGCGCGCGAACTGGCCGCGAAGGGCGCCGCCACGCTGCCCGCCGCGCTACCGGCGCGCGAGCCCAGGATGCGCATCATCCGTGCCGCCCTCCTTCACTACCAAGGGCAGGTGAAGGGCGCCCGGCTGCGCAACATCTCGGCCGGCGGCGCATTGGTCGAATGCCGCGAGGAGCTGCCCGTCGGAGCGCAGATCAAGCTCGACTTCGCGGCCGGCGGCATGATCGACGCCGAAGTCCGCTGGACCAAGGGAACCCAGTTCGGCTGCCAGTTCATTGAGCGGTTTGACCTTAAGCTGTTGCAACCGCCCGTCCCCACGACAAAGGCGCATGCCGTCGTCGCCCCCGACTATCTCAAGGGCGAGGGTTCCAAAGCCTAATCGAGGTTGACCTGCTCGATCTTAGGTAGCGCAACCCGCCACCAGATTGCGCCGAACGCGACGATTGCCGCTGAAACCAGGAAGGCAGCGACGTAAGAACCGGTCTTCTGAATGAGGAGACCGGTCAGGATCGGGCCCACGATTCCGGACGTATTGCCCACGCCGTTCATCACGCCGACCCAAGTTCCGGACGCCCGCGGCCCGGCGTAGATTTGCGCGATTGCGTAGACATGGGCGCCGCCGATGCCGCCGAACAGGGCGCCAAACACAAGCCACGCGAGAATCATCGAATTCGAGGCCGAGAAGCCGACACCGACAATCGATGCGGCGGAGGCCAGATGGTAGACACTCATCAGGCCGATGCGAAGCCGGCCCTCGTCCCAACCGCTCTTGACCAGCCGGTCGGACAGCCAGCCCCAGCTAAGCGCGCTGAACCCCTGCACGATGTAGGAAATGGTGATCATCCCGGTCATCACCAGGATTGGGATGCCGCGCTCCTTGACCAAAAACAGAGGCAGCCAGGCCAGCAGGAAGTAAAAGCCATAGGTGTTGCAAAAATGGCCGATACCCATCAGCCAGACGGTTCGGTTGCGCATAACCCTGCCGACCGGGACGTCCCTGCCGCTGCCGTGCGCGTAACGGCGCCATTGCGGCTTCGACACGAACAGCCAGGGAATGATCCAAAGTAAAGTCACGGACCCGAAGACGAGGAATATCGGCCTCCAGCCGTAATAGCGGAGGATCAACCCACCAGCGAAAATCCCGAGCGCAGGTCCCCAGGCGAGCGAGACGGCGACGGCGCCATTGGCAAGCCCCCTTCGTTCGGGGGTGACGTGACGCGCGATGATCTTCGATGCGCTGGGAAAGGCTACGCCTTCGCCGATCCCAAGCATTACCCTCAGGACAACGAGCATCGCGAAGCCAGTGGCGAAGCCGGTTAGAAACGTGGCGAGCGCCCACACGCCAAGGCCAACGGCGATCATCCGATAGACACAGAACCTGTCGGACAGCCACCCGACCGCGAACTGCGCCGGTGCATAGACCCACGAAAAAGCGGAGACGACGACGCCGAACGCCGCCGCCGAGAGCATCAACTCATCCTTGAGCTTGGGCGCCGCAATTCCGACCGCCCCGCGGTCGATATAGTTGAGCAGCACCATGGCTGCCAGCAGCAGCGTCAGCCAGAAGCCCGCGCGTTGGCTGCGCAAATCCTGCGTAGCTTCGGCCATAATGTCTCCCACCCCGGAGCATCATCGCGTAGCACGGCTGTTGAGCCGCTAGAAGTCGCCCTTCATTGCCTGGACTAGCCGCCCGAACATGCCCTTGGGCTGAGTGGTGCGGATGACCGGGCCGGCAATGTCGCGGATGTCCCCGCGGCCGCTCGCGGCCAGCAGCGCAAGGCCGACCAGGGTCGAGAATGCGGGGCCGCTGTGGGCGTCCGGGAGGCCGGTCAACTGCCGCGGCCGGCCGACGCGCACCGAGCGGCCGAGAACTCCCTGCATGTAGTCAGCGAGATTCTTGAGATCGGCGCCGCCGCCGGTTAGCACAACCTGGCGGCCGACCGGGCCGGTGAAGCCGAGGCCCTTCAATGCCGCCTCGATCTCGTTGGTCTGCTCCTCGACCCGCTGGCGGATCACCATCATCAGCTGGGCACGGGTCAGCTTCATCGGCTCGGCCCCGGGTTCGGCCCCGATCTGAGTCGCCTCGATGATCTCGTGATTGTCGCGCGGACTGGTCATTGCGGAGCCGTAGAAGCATTTGAGCCGCTCGGCGTCGCGGCGCTGGACGGCGAAGGCCGCGGCGATGTCGTTGGTAATGTCGCGCGCTCCCAAGGGAATCGAGCGCAGGCCGACGAGCATCCCGCCATATTGAAGCGATACGTTGGTCACTTCCGCGCCGAGCTCGACCAGCGCCACGCCAAGCTCGCGCTCCTCGTCGCTGAGGCAGGCGAGCGCGGCCGCAACCGGCGAGGCGACGATGGCGCGAACGCCAAGGTGCGCCTGGCGAATGACGGTATCGACGTTGCGCAGCGGCGATGGCTCGGCGGCGATGACGTGGATGTCCAC
>JAXDPR010000250.1:0-3316 GCA_034668265.1 Sphingomonadales bacterium | reverse complement strand
CCCTGCTCGCGATCTACGTGGGCGCCGCATTCATTCTGTTCGCCGCGCGCGGCGCGACGCTGAAGGAAGGCGCGCCCTTCGAACTGGTCAGCCGCGAGACCGGGCTGGTGATCAACAATTTGCTACTGAGCGTCATCCTCGGGATCGTCTTTCTCGGCACGCTCTATCCGCTGTTCGTCGAGGCCGTGAGCGGTGAGAAAATCTCCGTCGGAGCGCCTTACTTCAACTCCGTCGCAGGACCGCTCGCACTGCTGCTCGCGGTTATGGTCGGCATAGGCCCGCTCCTGAGCTGGCGGCGCGAGCGGCGACCGGTGCTCGGGCTGCTGAAGCTGCCGGCGTTGCTTGCGGCGAGCGCGTTGGCGATAACCATCATCCTCGCCCCGGACATCCATATCCTGCCGCGCCTCGGCTTCACGGTCGCGGCGTTCCTCGCGTCCGCGAGCATCCTGCCGTTGACCCGCCGCAACCCGCTCCGCGCACCGCTCGCCACCTGGGGCATGGTCGTCGCCCATTTCGGCATCGCCATTGCCCTGACTGGCATGGCAGCCAACGCCGCCTTCTCGAGCGAACGGCTTGCAGTTGCCAAGCCTGGCGAGATCCTGACCGTCGGACCGTGGCAAGTGCAACTGGAAGATGTCACGCCGACTGCGGGCAAGAATTACACCGCGCTGGAGGCAGAGCTGCGCGCATCACGCGGGGAAGGAATCATCACCCTCAATCCGCAGGTGCATTATTACAGCGACCCGCCGACCGAGACGAATGAGTCCGCGATCCGCACCTTCTGGAACGGGCAGCTTTACACGGTGCTTGGACGATCGGACCCGTCGGGCGGCTGGCAGCTGAGGCTGTGGTGGAAGCCCTTCGTGACCCTGATCTGGGCGGGCGGCGCGATAATTGCGTTCGGCGGCGCGCTGGCGCTGCTGGGACGGTTGGTCAGGCGCCGCCGCCGCCGCGAACGCGACTGGCGGGAGCGCTACATATGAGCCGCGGCCTCCGCCTCATTCCGATCATCCTTTTACTATGGTTTGTGATCGGCCTCGCCTGGCGGTTGGTCAAACCCGGCGACACGGCAATCCCGTCGCAGATGGTCGAGCGCCAGGTGCCTCGGTTCCAATTGCCCGCGGCAATCGGCAACAAGCCCGGACTGGCTTCGGCTGACCTCGCAACCGGCCAGCCGAGGCTTCTCAACATCTTCGCCAGCTGGTGCGTGCCGTGCATCGGCGAAGCGCCTGTCTTGCGTGAGCTTCAGCGACGAGGGGTCAGGATCGACGCGATCGCGGTTCGCGACACGCCGGGGGCACTGAACGCCTTCCTTGCCCGAAATGGCGATCCCTACGAACGGATCGGAGCGGACCGCCAAAGCGAGGTTCAAATCGCGCTTGGCTCCTCGGGCGTCCCGGAAACCTTCGTGATCGACGGCAAGGGCGTCATCCGCCGGCAGTATATCGGCCCGCTGAACGCATCGAACATCCCGGGCGTGCTTGGCGAGCTGGAGCAGGTCCGGTGAAGCCGCTCGCCTTCGCCCTGGCGCTCCTCGCCGCGCAGCCGCTTCTCGCCGACAGCAACCTGCCACCGGCCTATTGGTCGAACCGCCAGCTCCCCGATCCGAAGCAGGAGGCCCAGGCGCAGACGCTGATGGCCGAGCTTCGCTGCCTCGTCTGCCAGGGCCAGTCGATCGCGGATTCGGATGCCGAACTTGCGGGCGACATGCGCGACCTGGTTCGGCGCCGGATCGCGGCGGGCGAAAAGCCGAGTGCCATTCGGGGCTGGCTGGTCCAGCGTTACGGTAGCTGGATCAGCTACAAGCCGACCGGTGAGCCCGCCGCCTGGCCACTGTGGCTCGCGCCGCTGGCGTTGTTGCTGGCCGGCGCCTGGCTGGTCCGCCACCGCATCAGCTTCGGGCCGAAACGTTGATGGGCTGGATCATCCTCCTGCTGCTCGCTTTAGGCAGCCTGGCGCTGTTGTGGACGCTCGGCGTTCGCCGCGGGCTGCTAACCGCCGGGGCGGCCGCTCTGCTTGTCGGCGCGTCGGGCTATGCGCTGCAGGGAAGCCCCAACCTGCCCGACGCGCCTGCCGTTGCCGGCGAGGGCCACGAGTTCTTCCCGCTGACTGACGCCCGCCACGCCTTCTTCGGCCACTTCACGCCGGCCGAGAGCTGGCTCAGGATGTCGGAAGCCCTCGAGCGCGACGGTCACAGCGAGGACGCAGTCGGGATCCTACAAAATGCCGTCAAGCGCTACCCTGCCGACCCGCAGCTGTGGATCGGCCTTGGCAACGCGCTGGTCGATCATGCTCGTCGGCTGACGCCTCCCGCCGAGCTCGCCTACAAGCGCGCGGCGGAGATGGCGCCAGGTCATCCTGCGGCGCCCTTCTTCTACGGCCTGGCACTCGCGCGCTCGGGCGACCGGCAGAATGCAGTCGCGATGTGGCAGCAGATCCTGAAAACTGCGCCGGCCGACGCCGAATGGCGCCCGCTCGTCGAGCAGGGAGTTGCGGCGCTGAGCCGGCCGCCGAGTGCAACCCCGCGTTAAGCGGGCTCGTATTCCAGCTCTAGTGCCTCGGCCACCGCCTGGTGGCGAATCTTGCCCCCCGACACGTTGAGCCCATTGGCGAGATGCTCGTCCTGGCGCATCGCTTCTTCGGCGCCGAGATTCGCGATCTTGAGCGCGAAGGGGAGCGTCGCATTGTTGAGCGCGAACGCGCTGGTACGCGCGACCGCGCCCGGCATGTTGGCTACGCAATAATGGATGATTCCGTCGACCTCATAGACCGGGTCGGCGTGGGTCGTCGGATGCGACGTCTCGAAGCAGCCGCCCTGGTCGATCGCGATGTCGACCAGCACCGATCCACGCTTCATCGTCTTTAGCATGGCACGCGTGACGAGCTTGGGCGCTGCCGCCCCGGGCACCAGGACCGCGCCGATCACCAACTCGGCCTCCTTGACGGCATTGGCGATCGCGGCGCGCGAGGCATAAGCGGTCTTGATCTGGCTGGAGAAGAACATGTCGAGCTCGGCCAGGCGATCGTTGTTGATGTCGTAGATGGTGACGTCGGCGCGCATGCCGGTTGCCATCTGCGCCGCATTGACCCCCGAAACACCGCCGCCGAGGATCGCAACCTTGGCCGGGGCGACGCCCGGCACTCCGCCCAGCAGAACCCCGCGGCCGCCCTGTTCCTTCTCGAGATAATGGGCGCCGATCTGGACCGACATGCGGCCCGCGACCTCGCTCATCGGCTTCAAGAGCGGCAGGGAACCGTTGCGCGCGGTCACCGTCTCGTAAGCAATGCAGATCGCGCCCGATTTCATCAGCCCGAG
>JAXDPR010000249.1:0-4383 GCA_034668265.1 Sphingomonadales bacterium | reverse complement strand
GTATTGATCCTGCTGGCCGGCGCACCGAGTGCATCCATGCCGCTGCTCGATGCGAGGAGCTCCAGGCCGCTCGATGAGTTCGGCGCGTGCTTCATTCGGGGAGCGGAGCGCGGCAATCGCGCCTGGGCCTATCTGCCGAACGAGCGGGGAGGGACCTTCACCGATTCAGGCGCCCGCGGGGGCCCCACTTCCTACTGGCTGCAGGTCCGTGACGCGAGGAATGGAACGCGCCTGCGCCTGTTCGCCTCCGCTCCATCGGCGGGGGTTTCGGATCTCGTCGAGGCGGTCGACAAGTGCCGCTGATCGCCGGCCTTGCGAGCCCGCATCGCTCGCGCTTCGCGCGGCGCGGCGTCCTCGCCGTCGGCGGGATTGCGATCGCGGCCGCGGTGTCGGTGGCAACCCTGTCCAATCCCTGGCTGGGGCACGCGGTGCGCGACGGGATCAGCGAGAGCCTGCACGGCGTGCAGACGGTCGCGGCGATGCTGGCGGAACGCTCGCCGGGAGCTCGGCCCGAAGGGGCGCTGGCCAACCTCAAACACAAACGGCAAGCGGCCCTCCACGAGCGCGCCCTGCCGAAAATCCGCAGTCCCTTCGCTCCACCGACAGCCTATGAGGCGCTCGCTTCTCCGCCGCCAGGCTCGCTTATTGTTCCGCCGCCGCAAGCGCCGCTTTTTTCGACGATCGCGGGCGGCCCGACGACGGCTGTTCCGCCGGCCAACGGTGCGACGCCTGGAGGGCCGCCGTTACTCTCCGATATCCCGACCCCGGGCGGTGGCGGCGGAGGCGGGGTTTTCTCCCCGCCGGTGACCCTCGCGGCTCCTCAAGCGCCTCCGACGCTGGTCGAGTCAGTGCCAGAGCCGGCGAGCTGGGCGATGATGCTCCTTGGCTTCGCGCTCATGGGACGGGCGCTGAGACGCCGCAGCGCCGCGGGACTGCAAGCCGCCCGCGAATAGCCGATGAGGGGGGCATCGCGTTGGCCGGTGCCGCGCTCGCGCTCGGCGCCTCGCAACCGGACATCGTAAGCGCGCCGTTAACCATAGGACGTAACTCGGACCCAAGCTCTCAGGCGCTAGCACGCATCCCGAAGAGGGGCTCGCGTGCAGGCCAAATTCCGCTCGAGATTGTCGCTGGCATTATTGCTGTGCAGCCCATTGTTGATCGGCAGTACGGTGCAGCGCGCCGATTTCAACGCGCGGCTGCTTGCGGCGCATAATGTCGAGCGTGCGCGGATCGGTGTGCCGGCGCTCGAGTGGGACCCCGCGCTTGCGGCCGATGCCCGCGCCTGGGCCGACGATCTCGCCGCGAGCGGCCGCTTCGAACATTCTCCGGACGAGCCGGGCAAACCGCTCGAGGGCGAGAATCTTTGGGCGGGGACTCCGCGAGCTTATTCGCCCGAGGCGATGGTCGCGCTATGGACGGCGGAGAAGGCCGATTACCGGCCCGGCATTTTCCCGAACAACAGCCGCTCCGGCGATGTCGAGCGCGTCGGTCACTATACCCAGCTGGTCTGGCGCAATTCGCGGCGTGTCGGCTGCTCGGCCGCTGTCGGGCGGGACGAGGAATTCCTCGTGTGCCGTTACAGCGAGGCCGGCAACATCATTGGTCAGCGCCCAGCCTGAGCGAAGGCGGCCGCGAGGTCCGCGATCAGGTCGTCCGGATCCTCGAGCCCGATCTGCAGCCGTACCAGGTTCGGAGCAGGGGCTCTGGAAACGGCACGCACCGGGTCTACAGGCAGCACGAGGCTCTCGTAGCCGCCCCAGCTGAAGCCGATCCCGAACAATATCAGGCTGTCGATGAAGGCGGCGCGGGTCTTGGCGTCCGATTCCTTGAGCTCGAACGAGAACAATCCCGACGAGCCCTTGAAGTCGCGCTTCCAAAATTCGTGGCCGGGGCATTCGGGGAAGGCCGGGTGAAGCATCAGCCCGACCTGGGACTGAGCTTTCAGCCAGTGCGCGACCTTGAGCGCATTCTCCTCGTGCTGCTTCAGGCGGACGGCGAGCGTGCGGAGGCCGCGCGAGGCGAGCCAGGCATCGTCGGGGGAAACCGCATGGCCGAGGTCCCAGCAGGTCCTTTGGAGGCGCGGGAAATGCTGCGCGTTGGCGGTCGCCGATCCGATCATCACGTCCGAATGACCGCCGACATATTTGCTCAACGCCTGGATGCTGATGTCGACGCCCGCAGGCAGCGCCTGGAACAGGAGCGGGGTGGCCCAGGTATTGTCGAGGAGGGTGACGACGCCGCGGTCGCGCGCCGCGGCGCAGATCCCCGGCGCGTCCTGGACCTCCATGGTCAGGCTTCCGGGACTTTCGAGCAGGATCGCGCGCGTTCGGTCCGTGAATTGCTCCACGACCGCGGACCCCGCCAGCGGATCGTAATAGACGACCTTGATTCCGAGGCGCTTGAGGATCGTGTCGCAGAATTTGCGCGTCGGGCCATAAACGCTGTCGACGACCAGCAGCTCGTCGCCGGTTGCGAGCACCGCCAGCAACGCACCGGTAACCGCGGCCAGGCCCGACGAGTATAAAGCGGTCCCCGCTGCGCCGGGCTCGAGCTCGGTCAGCGCTTCGGAGAGCGCCCAGTGGGTCGCGGTTCCCTGGAGGCCGTAATTCCATTGGCCGAGCCCCGGCCGGGCCTTTTGAAGCTCATCGACATTGTCGAACAGGATGGTCGATGCGCGCTGGACTGGGACGTTAACCAGTCGGCCGCGCCAATCCTTGCGCCGCCCGCCCTGCACGAGGCCGGTCGCCGTGCCTGGCTTGCGATCGGTCATCGGCAAGCGGCAACGCCGCCGAGCTCAAAGCCCAGCGCGGTCGTCGGTCGTGGAATAGGGCTGTTCCTGGATGCAGGTATCGATGTCCAGGAGCTTGTAGAACAAGTCCCAGCCGGCGAGCCCGGTGAGCAGAAGATAGATGCCGATCACCAGCAGGACGTAGAGCGCCGTTTGCGGGAGCCCGCCGACGAAATATGCGCCGACGCCGATCACCAGCCCAGCGACAATTCGAACCACCCGATCTTGACTTCCGACATTCCTAGCCATGGTCGCTTATCCCTTTTTGAGAGCCGCGGTTCGTCTTGGCCCATGATACGCCGGAACCAGTCCCAAACAAACGGCCGAGTTGATGTCTTTTTCTGGCTGCGGGCTGATCACATCAACCTTGGGGTGACGTCAACCACGTTCATCGAAAGCGAACGATGGAATCTGGTGGGCGGGGTATGGGCCCAAAAGCAAACGCCCGGGTCGGCAAGCGACCCGGGCGCCTTGCGTGACGATTGCTCGTCAGCCCCCTTGGATGTCGTTGCGGCAAGCGTCCCCAGTCGCGCAGCCGCACCCCGAACCCGACCGATGGTCCAGCTCGTTCTGACGAGCCTGACTAGGCGCGTTACGCGCGCCTTGTCACGGCTCGAGATTGACCAGGGTTGCTTTTCTGTTGTGCCTGTGTCGGCGCGGCAACAACCGCCAACGGCATGTCGCGCGGTTGCCAGTGCCGATCAATGGCCGCTAGAGCGCCGCGATGCGCTGGTCCCGAGCCTTTCTCCCGGTCCTCAAGGAAAGTCCCTCGGACGCCCAGATCGTCAGCCACAAGCTGATGCTGCGTGCGGGCCTGGTGCGCCAGACGGCAGCCGGAATCTACGCCTGGCTCCCGCTCGGCTTCCGGGTCTTGAAGAAGATCGAGCAGATCGTGCGCGAGGAGCAGGACCGCGCCGGCGCGCTCGAAATGCTGATGCCGACGCTGCAGTCGGCCGAGCTGTGGCGGACAAGCGGCCGCTACGACGCTTACGGCCCCGAGATGCTGCGCATCCGCGACCGCCACGCGCGCGAGATGCTCTACGGCCCGACCAACGAGGAGATGATCACCGCGCTGTTCCGCGATGACGTCAAAAGCTACCGCGACCTGCCGCGGACGCTCTACCACATCCAGTGGAAGTTCCGGGACGAGGTCAGGCCCCGCTTCGGCGTAATGCGCGGGCGCGAGTTCCTGATGAAGGATGCCTACAGCTTCGACCTCGACGAAGCCGGCGCGCGGCAGAGCTATTACACCCAGATGCTCGCCTATTTGCGCACCTTCCAGCGCATGGGCATCCAGGCGGTGCCGATGAAAGCCGCGTCGGGGCCGATCGGCGGCGACCTGAGCCATGAGTTCATCGTGCTTGCGCCGACTGGCGAAAGCGAGGTGTTCTACGACGCCGCCTATGAGCAGTTCGACTGGCAGCAGTCGGACCTGCGCTACGACGATGAGGCCGGCCTGCAGGGATTGTTCGACCGGGTGAATTCGACCTACGCGGCGACCGACGAAACCCATGACATCGCGAAATGGGAGGTCCTGCCCGAGGTTAGTCGCCGCACCGGCCGCGGGATCGAGGTCGGTCACATCTTCTATTTTG
>JAXDPR010000248.1:0-2711 GCA_034668265.1 Sphingomonadales bacterium | reverse complement strand
TGCTGGTCGCGGCCTGGCCGCTCACCGCTTTGCTGTCGGGCGGATTTCACAAGCAGCATCCAACCCACGAGCAATTTGCGTTCGCGGTCCAGTTGAGCCGGATCACGATTCCCTATCTGATGCTGATCTGCCTCGCGTCGCTGCTCGGAGGGATCCTCAATTCGCTCGACCGATTCTGGGCCAATGCCGCCGCACCGATCCTGCTCAACATCGCGATGGTGACGGCGCTGCTCGTGTTCCACGGCACGCCCTATGAAACGGCGCGGGCCCAGGCGATCTCGGTCCCGATCGGGGGCGTGCTCCAGCTCGCCTGGCTTTATTTCGCCTGCCGCGCTGCCGGCGTTTCGCTCCGGCCGCGAATGCCGCGGCTCGACCCGCAGGTGAAGCGCCTGATGCAGCTGATCCTCCCCGCGGCGATCGGCGCCGGAGCCGTGCAGCTCAACCTCGTCGTCTCGACCGCGCTATCGGGTTACCTGCTCGGCGAGGGCTCGATCTCGTACATTTATTACGCCGACCGGGTGAACCAGCTGCCGCTGGGAATGATCGGGATCGGGCTTGGCACGATCCTCCTCCCGACCATTTCCCGGCTGCTGAGCGCCGGCGAAGATGCCAAGGCGATGGATACCCAGAACCGGGGGATGGAGCTGGCGCTGTTTCTGACGCTCCCGGCCATGGTCGCGCTGATCGTCGCCGCCGAACCGATCGTCCGCGGCCTGTTCCAATATGGCCATTTTGACGCTGCCGACACGACCAAATGCGCGTGGGCGCTCGCGGGCTTTTCGATTGGCCTGCCGTCCTACGTCCTCGTGAAAGTGCTGACCCCCGGCTATTATGCGCGGCACGACACCCGGACGCCGGTGCGTTATGCGGTCCTGTCGGTCGGGGTGAATCTCGCCGGCAATCTGATCCTGATCCCGGTGCTCGCCCGGTTCGGTTACGGCCACGTCGGCCCGCCGCTCGCCACCGCTCTGTCGTCGACCGCTAACGTGTGGATGCTTTACATGACACTTGCAAAGCGCGGTCACTTCATCGCCGACGCCCAGCTCAAGCGCCGGATTCCTCGACTGGCGCTGGCCGCTCTGCTGATGGGCGCCGCGGTCTACGGCTTCGACCGGTTGCTCGACCCATGGTTGACCGGGCGAATCTGGGAGCGCTACCTGGCGCTGACCGGCCTGGTCGGGGCCGGCATCGCGGTCTACTCGATCGCCTGCTTCTTGACCGGTGCCTTCGTGCTCGACGATGTGAAGCTCTTGATGAAGCGGCGAGCCAGGGACGCATGAACAAGTCTGCAATCAGGGTCGTTTCCGGCATCCAGCCGACGGGCGGGCTCCACCTCGGCAATTTGCTCGGAGCGATCCTCCGCTGGGTGCGGATGCAGGACGAGGCCGAATGCCTCTATTTTCTCGCCGACCTACACTCGCTGTCCGAATATATGGACCCGAACGAGCGGCGCTCGAGCGTTCGTGAAATGGCGGCAGCCCTCGTTGCAAGCGGGATCGACCCGAAGCGCTCGATCGTCTTCGCGCAAAGCGCCGTGCCCGCGCATTCGGAGCTGTGCTGGATCCTCAACGGCACCGCGCGGATGGGCTGGCTCAACCGGATGACCCAGTGGAAGGACAAGGCGGGCAAGAACCGAGAGGGGGCCTCGGTCGCGCTGTTCGACTATCCTGTGCTCCAGGCGGCCGACATCCTCCTTTATCGCGCGACCCACGTTCCGGTCGGCGAGGACCAGAAGCAGCATATCGAGCTCACCCGGGACATCGCGCTCAAGTTCAACACCGATTTCGACACCAACCTGTTTGTGGTCCCTGAACCCTATATCGGCGGGGGAACGGCGGCACGGGTGATGAGCCTGCGCGACGGGCGGGTGAAGATGTCCAAGTCCGACCCCTCCGAGATGAGCCGAATCCACCTGACCGATAGCGACGAACTGATTGCGCAGAAAATCAGGAAGGCGAAGACCGATCCCGAGCCGCTCCCTGACAATCCGGACGCACTCGGCGACGATCGTCCGGAGGCCAAGAACCTCGTCGGGATTTACGGCGCCATCACCGGCGAGACAGTCGAGCAGGTGCTCGGGCGATTTGCCGGCCAGGGCTTCGGCACGTTCAAGCCGGCGCTGGCCGAAGCGGTGGTGGGGCTGATCGCGCCGATCCGCAACCGTCTCGACGAGCTTCGCGGAGACCCCGCCGAGCTCGACCGGATCCTCGCCGACGGCGCCGCCCGGGCGGCGAAGCTGGGCGCGCCGACGCTGGCCGGCGCCAAAGCGGCCGTGGGCCTGGCGGAGTAAAGCGACGCTCGTGACCGACACCGACCGCACCAACAGCAAGTCGCGCCCGCTGCCGCTGTCCCGGCGGCTCGCGCAGATCATCGAAGGCACCGAGGCCGAGCGGCTGTCGTTCACCGATCTCGCGGCGCAGCTTCAATCGCGCGCGTGGGGAGGCCTGTTGTTCATTTTCGCGGCGATCAACGTGCTTCCGCTTCCGCCGGGCACTAGCGTCTTCTTCGCCATTCCGCTGCTGATCGTCTCCGCCCAGATGGTGCTTGGCCGGACCAGCCCCTGGTTTCCGGCATGGATCAATCGTCGCGGCGTGCGCACGACCGAGCTTGAGCGCCTGATCGCCAAGATCCAGGGCGTAGAGGGGCGGATCGAGCGAGTCCTTAAACCCCGGTTGGCAAGGCTGACCGGGCCGACGGCGACGCGGCTGATC
>JAXDPR010000247.1:0-2894 GCA_034668265.1 Sphingomonadales bacterium | reverse complement strand
CGGCTCCGCCTGCCACTGCGGGTTGGTTCGGCACTGCAACCGTGTTTACCGTCGAGAACGTCGCCGCTGTCGGGACGAAATCGAGATGACCCGTCTGGAAGTAACGGTACTTCAGCCCGATATCGATATTCGGACTGATAGCGAAGCGGACTCCGGCGATCCCCTGGTACGCCCAGGCGTTGTCGCTCTGCGTGAATAGCTTGACGCGAGCGCGGCCGATGCCGCCGCCGGCGTAGAAGGAAATGCCGTTCGGATCGCCAAAGTCTAGCAAGCCGTTGATCATCCCCGACCACACGTTGACGTTATTGCCGAGGTTGAACGCGGTGAGGTTCCCGTTCGGGAAGACGAACACCGTAGTTTGCGTCGCGCCGGTGGGGTTCAGCGCTGTCGTCACCGCGGTTCCAAATGCCGTGTCCTGGCTGAACGACTTGACGCTGGAGTGCTTGTAGCCGAGCTCGCCTTCGAGCCGGAACATGCCGAAGTCGTATCCGACGATGGCGTCGATGTCGTAGCCGTTCTTGAGGCGAACGTTTGAGCCACCGGTCGTGGTTGCCGGAATAGTTGTGAAGGTCGCCGGCAGCGTGCCGACGACTCCGACTCCGGGCAACGCTACTGCGGTGCCGGCTGCGGGAGATTGGGCGGTTTGCGTAAACGTCGACGTGAAGACGCCGCTCATGTGCTGCGGAAACAGGATGCCCCCTTCGAGTCCGACATAGGGCGAACCGTCGCGGGCGACGGCGGGTGTGGCGATGACCAATGCGGCGCTCGCGAGTAGCAGTTTGCGCATCATGTCGATGGCTCCTTTTCGGTTGAAATACCGTCCAGCAAAGCGGCGCTGCACCAGAAAGGTTTCGCCCAGGGCGTTGACGATGAACCTTATCGTTTTCAGCTGTGGCTTTCGTGCAACATGCACCTCGCAGGTTTTGCGGAGTAAGTCACTGGAATTGCGCAGAAACACTGTCGTACCAACGGGTCCTGCCGTGAGCGTGTTTCCGCCAGGACGTATCGCTACCGTAACGTTCACGAGGTGTCTTCTCCGGGCTTCTTTCGCATCTCTGTTCTTGATATGTTCCCGCAACGCTGTACATTTCGCGCATGCCTGTAGAGTCGAAGCAAGGCCGCGGCGCGACGCGCAATCCGACGCCGACGCGCTTCAATCTCCAGGAGCGCGTGGTCGAGGGTGAATGGCTCGACCAGGTCGAAGCTATCGACGGCGTCTCGGCGCGGCGCACGACCGTCACCATCGAGCGAGCAAAATCGATCCTGACGCGCAACAGCTCGCCCGACATCGGCTTCGACCGCTCGATCAACGCCTATCGCGGCTGCGAGCACGGCTGCATCTATTGCTTTGCCCGCCCGACCCACGCCTTCCACGATTTGTCGCCGGGGATCGACTTCGAATCGCGCCTGTTCGTGAAGCCGGATGCCGCTTTGCTGCTCCACGCGGCGCTATCGCGGCCCGGGTACGAATGCCGGCCGATCGCGATGGGCACCAACACCGACCCCTATCAGCCGATCGAGGAGCGCTGGCGCATCACACGCTCCCTCGTTGAGCTGCTGCTCGAGACCCGCCACCCCTTCACCATCACTACCAAGTCGGATCGCGTGCTGCGCGACCTCGACCTGCTGAAGCAGGCCGCCGATCTCCGCATTGCGTCGGTCGCGCTGTCGGTGACATCGCTCGACCCCAGGGTCGCACGGACGCTCGAGCCGCGCGCTCCGCAGCCGCGCAAGCGTCTCGCCGCGATGAAGGCGCTCAATGATGCCGGCGTCCCCTGCTTCGTCGCCATCGCCCCCGTCGTTCCGCAGATTACCGACCATGAGCTGGAGCATATCGTCGAGGCGGCCGTCGCCGCTGGAGCGCCGGGCGGTTTCTATCTTCCGGTGCGTCTCCCGCACGAAGTCGCGCCGTTGTTCCGGGCCTGGCTCGACGAACATTATCCGGATCGGGCGGCGAAGGTCATGGCAACCATCCGCTCGCTCCGCGGCGGCCGCGACAATGATCCCGATTTCTTCAGCCGGATGCGCGGGCAAGGCCCTTGGGCCGACCTGCTCCGAACCCGCTTCGAGATTGCCTGCAAGAAATATGGCCTCCGCCAGGCGAAGTTTCCCCTTCGCACGGACCTGTTCCGGCCACCCGAGGGCAAGCAGATGCGGCTGCTTTGATCGACCAAGGCGCAAATTTCATCGACTGGGGTTGGTGACTTGCGCCCCCTCCCTGCCTAGGGCGCTGACCATGAACCGACCGATCCTCGCCGCGCTCCTGCTCGCGTCATCCGCCTCTGCCCCCGCACAGCAATCGACTGCGGCCTTGCCGCCCCCGGTCCTCGCCGACCCGCGCGTCGCGGCACTGCGCGACGATGCGCTCGCCAACGACCATTATGCCTGGGACGTGGTCGAGGGGTTGACCACCGAGGTCGGCCAGCGGCTCGCCGCGACCGAGGCCGAGGCCCGCGGCCGAGACTGGGCGGTCCGCCGGCTGACCGCGATGGGCTTCGCCAATGTCCA
Source organism: Sphingomonadales bacterium (assembly GCA_034668265.1). Lineage (GTDB taxonomy): Bacteria > Pseudomonadota > Alphaproteobacteria > Sphingomonadales > Sphingomonadaceae > Sphingomicrobium. The sequence continues at coordinate 386 of JAXDPR010000247.1, read as the reverse complement.
TGTCGAGCCCTTCACCATGCCTGTGTGGACCCGCGGCGCCGAGGGAGCGGAGATCGTCTCGCCCTTCCCGCAGAAGCTGGCGATCGCCGCGCTCGGCTACAGCGGCTCGACCGGACCTGAGGGGGTTACGGGGCAGATCGCCTATTTCCCCACCGTCGATGCGCTCAGGGCCGCACCCGACAGTGAAGTTGCCGGCAAGATCGTATTTATCGACCACCACATGATGCCCGCGCAGGACGGTTCGGGTTACGGCCAGTTCGGAGCGCCGCGGCGCCAGGGCCCGACAATTGCCTCGCTCAAGGGGGCGATCGGGATCGTCATCCGCTCGATCGGCACCGACCACCACCGCAACCCGCACACCGGCGTCCAATATTTCACCGACGGCG
>JAXDPR010000246.1:0-2918 GCA_034668265.1 Sphingomonadales bacterium | reverse complement strand
CACTAGGGCGACCGCGGCGGTGTCCGCCACCCAATCCTTGACGTCGCTGTCGCGTTGAAGCGCCGGGATCGCCTGGACGACCTCAATCAACGCGCCGAACGCCGACAGGCCTACGAGCAGCCGCGTAAGCGCGATCCGCGGATAGGCGAAGCTGCCGAGCGCCGCGAGCGCCGCGAATGCGACGATATGCTCGACCTTGTCATTGGGGTGGCCCGGCACTTCGGGAGGATGAGGAAGCACTGCCATGACGAAGGCGAAGGTCGCGGCGCCCCAGAAGGTCGCGCGCGCTGACCGGCTGGCTCGCCAGTCGGATAGCCTCAAAGCGTCACCACCAGCTTGCCGAACGCGCGCCGATCGCGAAGAGCCGCGATGGCCTCGCCGGCCCGATCCAGCGGATAGGTCGCGCTGATCTTGGGGGCGATCCTGCCTTCGTCCCACCAGCGGAAAAGCTGCTCGACGTGGGACGCGTTGCGTTGCGGGTCGCGCGCGGCGAACGCCCCCCAGAAGACGCCGCAAACGTCGCAGCTCTTGAGCAAGGTCAGGTTGAGCGGAAGCTTCGCGATCCCGGCCGGGAAGCCGACCACCAGGAAGCGCCCTTCCCAGGCGATGCCGCGCAGCGCCGCCTCGCTATAGTCGCCGCCAACCGGGTCGAGGATCACGTCCGCTCCGGCGGCCCCGACGGCCTCCTTGAACAGCCCGGCGAGCGCTTTTTGGCCGTCGCGGTCAAACGGCCCCGCCGGATAGACGACGGCGGAGTCGGCGCCAGCTTCGCGGGCGGCCTCAGCCTTCTCTTCCGACGACACTGCCGCAATGACGCGCGCGCCGAGCGCCTTGCCGATCTCGACCGCCGCGACGCCGACGCCGCCCGCGGCGCCTAGCACCAGGAGGGTCTGCCCAGCCTGCAGCTTGCCGCGGTCGACCAGCGCATGGATCGCGGTCGCATAGGTCATGAGCAGCGCCGAGCCTTCCTCGAAGCTCCGCTCGGCCGGCAGGGGAATTGCCCGATCAGCCGGGACGATGACCTGCTCGGCGAGCCCGCCAAAGCCGAGCGCTGCGATCAGGCGGCCAGCCGTCTTCCAGCCGGACACGCCCTCGCCGACCGCAAGCACCTCGCCGGCGATCTCGCCGCCCGGCGCGAACGGCCGCAGCGGCTTCAACTGATACTTGTCCTCGATGATGAGCACGTCGGGGAAGTTGATCGAGCAAGCGCGCACTCTCACCAGCAGCTCACCTGGACCGGCCACCGGCTCAGGGACATCCTCCAACCGAAGCGTCTCCGGCCCACCCGGCTCGTGGGAGAGGAGCGCCTTCACTCGGCGTAATTCGCCGTCGTCTTCTGGCGCACCTCTTCGGCGGTTACACCGGGCGCCAGTTCGATGAGACTGAACGGGCTGCCGTGATCCGGCCGCTGGAACACGGCCAAGTCCGTGATGATCATGTCGACCACGTTCTTGCCGGTCAGCGGCAGCGTGCATTCGGGAATGAACTTGTCGCTTCCATCCTTCGACACATGCTCCATCACGACGATGATCTTCTAGACCCCGGCGACGAGGTCCATTGCCCCGCCCATGCCCTAGATCATCTTGCCCGGAACCATCCAGTTAGCGAGGTCGCCTTTCTCGCTCACCTCCATGCCGCCGAGCACCGCGAGGTCGATATGCCCGCCGCGGATCATCGCGAAGCTCTGCGCACTGTCGAATAATGAGGAGGTCGGCAGCTGGCTGATCGTCTGCTTGCCGGCATTGATCAGGTCCGGGTCAACCTCGTCGTCATAGGGGAAAGGCCCGATGCCCAGCATCCCGTTCTCGCTCTGCAGCGTGACGGTCATGCCGCTGGGGACGTGATTGGCGACCAGGGTCGGAATGCCGATGCCGAGGTTGACGTAGAAGCCGTCCTTTAGCTCCCTCGCCGCGCGCGCTGCCATCTGGTCGCGGGTCCAGCCTTTGGCCAGCGTCTCGGTGGTCACTTTTTCGCTCCCTTGATCAGATCGGCGGGCAGCGCGACGCCGGGCGTTTCCTCCTGCCACAGGATGGAGGCGATCAGCCATTTGCCGTCGACCTTCACCAACTGGAAGCTGTTGATCCCGCGCTCGTGGAAGCTGCCGTTGGCGGTGCGGCCGTCATAGGCCGACCACGCGGTCGCGAGCCCGCCCCAAACTTCAACGCGGCGCCCGAGCTCGCGCTCCGTGAACCCCTCTTTCTCAAGGATCGCCGAGTTGCGGCTGATGTAATCCTCGAGGCTCCCACCGCGCAGGCCCTTGGGCCCGATCGCCTTCAGCGTCGCGCCCGGCGCGAACATGGAACGCATGCGGTCGAAGTCCCGCTTCTGCCCCGGCGGGCCGGAAATTACCTCGTACACGCCGTGAATGGCCCGATCGATGCTCGCGAGATCGGCTTTGCTCGGCGCGGAAGCTCCGACCGCCGCTGAAATGACGAGCGAAGCGATCATGCGGCTTCCCTTTCGCGCACCGTGCGGAACTCGATCTTTTTGTCGTACGGCGCGCCGAGGATCAGCCGGTTCACGTAGATCGACGGCAAATGGATGCAGTCGGGGTCGAGCGAACCCACGGGCACGATCTCCTCGACCTCGGCGACGCAGACCTTGCCGCAGGTCGCCGCCGGCAGGATGAAGTTGCGCGCGGTCTTGCGGAACATGAGGTTGCCGCTCTCATCGGCCTTCCAGCCTTTGATGATCGCAAGATCGGCGCGGATGCCGCGCTCGAGGATATAGTCTTCACCGTCGAATTGCTTCACTTCCTTGCCCTCGGCGACCTGCGTCCCGACGCCGGTCTTGGTATAGAAGCCGGGAATTCCGGCGCCGCCGGCGCGCATCCGCTCGGCAAGTGTGCCCTGCGGGCTGAACTCAACCTCGAGCTCACCCGCAAGATATTGCCGCTCGAACTCCTTGTTCTCGCCGAC
>JAXDPR010000245.1:0-4037 GCA_034668265.1 Sphingomonadales bacterium | reverse complement strand
GCTGGGTTGCCGAGCCGCGGTTGGGGCGGCCGGTGGTGACCGAGTTCAGCGCAGTCGTCGATTCCGTTGAGCATCTCGCGGCCCGCGATACGGTGCGGCTTCTCCTGAAACCCGCAGACCGAACGCTGCCGCCGCGGGTCCGGGTCTCGGTCGATGAGGACAAGTTCCCGGCGGGGATCGCCCCCGGAGCGGAGATCCGCCTCCGCGCCCGGCTCGCTCCGCCGCCGCCGATGGCGCTTCCCGGCACCTATGACTTTGCGCGCGACGCCTGGTTCAAAGGCATTGGCGCTGTCGGCAAGGCAATGGGCCCCATGACCGTGACGCACGCGGCCGCTCCGCATGGCCTCGATCGGGTGCGCGAGAAACTGAGGGCGCTCGTGTCGTCGCGCCTGCCGCAAGGCCCGGCCGGGATCGCCATTGCTCTCGTCACTGGCGACCAGAATGCTGTTGATCAGGGTGACGCCGACGCGATGCGGCGGAGCGGGCTCACCCACTTGCTTTCGGTCAGCGGCCTCCACATCGCGGCCGTCGTCGCCTTTGCCATGCTCCTGACCCTGCGGTTGCTGGCCTTGAGCGAGACGCTGGCGCTTCGCTTCAACCTCGTGATGGTCGCTGCGGCCGTCGCCGCGGCGGCCGGCATTGGCTATACGCTGCTCACCGGCATGCAGGTGCCGACCGTGCGGAGTTGCGTGGCGGCACTACTGATCCTCGCCGGCATTGCGCTTGGTCGCGACGCGATCAGCATCCGCCTGATCGCGACGGGCGCGCTGGTGGTCCTCGTCTTCCGGCCGGAGGCGCTCGCCGGGCCGAGCTTCCAGATGAGCTTCGCGGCGGTGACGTCGATCGTCGCACTTCACTCGACCGCGTGGGTGCGAAAGCACCTCCAGCGTCGCGACGAGGGGCTCATCGGGCGCACGCTGCGCGCGCTGTTCTGCATCGTCGTCAGCGGCCTCGCCGTCGAGATCGCTCTGATGCCGCTCGCACTCTATCATTTCCATCGATCCGGCCTGTACGGGGTCGGCGCGAACATCATCGCGATTCCACTGACCACCTTCGTGATCATGCCGCTCGAGGCCGCTGCGCTGGCGCTCGACCCACTCGGAATTGCGGCGCCCTTCTGGTGGCTGTGCGGGCGGTCGATCGACGCGCTGCTCGGCCTGGCCCATGCCGTCGCCTCTATGCGGGGCGCCGTCGCCCTTCTGCCGTCGATGCCGGCCTGGGCATTCGGTTTGATGGTCGCCGGGGGAATCTGGCTGTGCCTGTGGACTTGCCGATGGCGGCTGCTGGGTTTGATCCCTATTGCGGTCGGCGCGAGCGGCGCAGCACTCGCTCCGGCGCCGGACTTGCTGATCACCGGCGACGGCCGACACCTCGCGGTTGTGGATCATGGCGTTCCGTTCATTCTGCGTGACCGCGCCGGTGATTATGTCCGGAGCCTGCTTGCCGAGGCGTCAGGCTACGACAGCGATCCCGACATTCTCGACAACCAGCCCGCCAGCGACTGCTCGCGAGACGCCTGCGTGGCACTTGTGCGCCACGCGCATGAGGAATGGCGCCTGCTCGCCACTCGCTCGGCCTACCGAATCGACTGGGCCGCCTTCACCAGCGCCTGCGCTTCGGCGGATATCGTTGTCGCGGACCGTCGGCTTCCCAGAGGCTGCCGACCCCGCTGGCTCAAGCTCGACCGCGATGCGCTGGCGCGCACCGGCGGCCTTGCGATTCATCTCGGCAGACGGCCCTGGATCGACAGCGTTGCCGAACAAATCGGCAACCATCCATGGCGCCAGGCGACCGCTCAGTAGCGGCGGATCAGGCCGGCAAGCCGTCCCTGAATCTGCACCCGCCGCGGATCGTAGCGCTGCGCTTCGTAGTTACGATTGGCCGGATCGAGGCGGATCATGCTGCCCTCGTGGCGAAAGGTCTTGAGCGTCGCCTCCTCATTGTCGATCAACGCGACGACGATCTCGCCGTCGTGTGCCGTGTCGACTTTGCGGATGAGCGCGAAATCGCCGTCGAGAATGCCCTCATCGACCATCGAATCGCCCGAAACCTCGAGCGCATAATGTTCGCCCGGGCCGAGCAGCGCTGCAGGGACCGCGAAGGTCTCTGTGCCCTGGAGCGCCTCGATCGGCGTGCCAGCGGCGATCCGTCCGGCAAGGATAAGTTCCATCGTATCGTTGGCCGGCGCCGCCACCGCCGGACGGATCGGGGTCACCGTCGCCGCGGGTCGGAACTCAGGCAACTTCAACACCTCGAGCGCTCGCGCCCGGTTGGGCAGCCGGCGAATAAACCCGCGCTCCTCGAGCGCCGAGATCAGCCGGTGAACGCCCGACTTGGACTTGAGGTCGAGCGCCTCGCGCATTTCATCGAAGCTCGGGCTGATCCCGCTCTCGTTCAGGCGACTGTCGATGAAGATCAGCAACTCGCGCTGCTTGGCGGTGAGCATGGGCGGGACCTCCCCTTTAGAACGAACGGGGAACTTTTAGGCAACAAAAGCGCGAACGTCAAGCGCGGGTCAGCCGCCGCTGGTTGCCAGCCTCGCCCGGAAAGCCTCGATTGCGCTGTTATTGCGCTTGACCTTAAGCTGGCGCTTGATCGCAGCGACAAACTCCTCGGCATAATCCTGCGACGCGGCCTGGTTCAGCTCGCCCTGGACCTGCGCGATGAGGTTGGGCTGAACCATGGCGTTGCCCGGCGTGACCTTGTCGACCTTGACGACGTAAAAGCCGCCACCCTCAGGAATCGCCCCAAGGCTGCTCTTTCCGGCACTAAGCGTGAACAGCATCTTCAGCGCTGGCGACACCGGGCCTTGCGCGGTCGCGATCTGGATTCGGCGGGCGCTGATCGGCCGCGCCGGCGGGATTGCGACGCCGAGCCCCTTCAGCGCGCCTGCGACCGACATTCCGGCCGAGGCCTTGGCCGCAATCTGCATGGCCGCGGCACGCGCTCGTTGCATCGCCTGGTCGTTGATCCAGTCGCCCGCGACCTGGGCCCGGATCGTCGCCAGTGGAGCAGGTGCCGCCGGTACGATCTCGGCCGGGGCGACGACGGCATAGCCGGCACTGTTCGACAGAGTGACGATCTCCGGCTCGTCGTTCTGCGCCATCTGGAAGCCGCTTTGGATCACGGGAGCCAGTTCCGGCGGCATCTTGAACGATGGGTCGGAACGGGCGAGGCCGCTTGAAGCAATCAGGGGAGTCGTCGTGACCGGCAACTTGGCCGCCGCCACCGCCTCGGTGAAGTTGGCGCCGCCGTCGAGTGCATTCTGCACCTTGTCGACCAACTCCTCGATCGCTCCCTTGCGCTTTTCGTCGTTCAGCTTGGCCGCGATCTCGGTCTTGGCCTGGGCGAGGGTCTTGCCGCTGCCGGCCTTGATCGAATCGACCTTTACCACGACCCACCCGAAGTCGGAGTGGATCGGGCCGACGATCGCCCCCTGGCCGGCCGTAAACACGGCCGTCGCAGCCGCATCTCCGGCGACCCCGGCATAGGCCTGGCGGGTCTGGTCGGCGAGCGTCGTGACCGCTGCATTGGCGCCCGCGGGAGCGGCGGCAGCGGCGAGGGTCGCACCACCCTTCGCCCGCTCGGCGATGGCATTCGCAATTCCCTGGTCGGGCACAACGACCTGGCTCAGCGAACGCGTGTCACTCGGGGCGTACGTCGCCTTGTTGGCATTGTAATATGCCATGACTTCCTGGTCGGTGGCGGCGAGCCCAGCGACCTGCTCCGGGCCGATCCGCGCGATCCTGAGCTCACGCTGCTCGGGAACCATGTAGCGGGCGTGGTTGGCGCCATAGTATTGCTGCAGCTGGGAATCACTGGGCTGAAGCCCGGCCCTGAACGCTTCGGCCGGGATCACCGCAGCCTCGCCCGAGCGCTCCTCGAGCAGCATCGAGGCATAGACCGTCGCCATGCCGAGCGGCGCATGGCCCGAGGCGGCAACCGGCGTGATCAGCAGCCGCCGGGCTAGGCCGGCGCCGAGGATCTGGCGCACCTGAGAATCGCTCAGACGCTGTTGTGCCAGGAACGCGCGATAG
>JAXDPR010000244.1:0-2553 GCA_034668265.1 Sphingomonadales bacterium | reverse complement strand
AATTGAGCGAGACCCGGGCGCTGGCGGTGCTGGTCGGCGTTGACGGCAGCGTCGAGAACCGCGTTATCTCACTCGACGGCGCGACCACTCCCGCGGCCCTGACCGAGGTCAGCAATTTCATCAATGCACGGCTCGCCGGCCTTACCCTGGCCGAGGCCGAGACCCGCCTGAGGGCCGAAATTCGCGAGCGCAAGGAAGCGATCGACTCCGCCGCTGCCGAACTCGTCGCCTCGGGCCTCGCCGCCTGGAGCCAGGACCATGCGCGGCGCCCGGTGCTGATCGTCCGCGGCCAGGCGCACCTGATCGATGCCACCGCCGCCGATGATCTCGATCGCGTGCGGCGGCTTCTCGACGAGCTCGAGGAAGCGCAGGAAATCGCGCAGCTGCTCGAAAGCGCGCGGGACGGGCCGGGCTGCCGCATCTTCATCGGTTCGGAAAACCGCATGTTCGCGCTTTCGGGGTCGTCGGTGATCGCCGCTCCCTATCGCGGGAGCCATGGCGAGGTGGTCGGTGTTGTCGGCGTGATCGGCCCGACTCGGTTGAACTATGCGCGCGTGGTGCCCATGGTGGATTTTACCGCGAAAGCCCTGACGAGATTGATGGCATGACTGAAGACGAGAAACTGCACGAGGAAGCGGAGGAAATCCGCAAGGAAACGGCCGAGGGCGCGCCCGAAGTCGCCGAGCATGACCGCGTCGCGGAGCTCGAGAAGCAAATGGAGGAGCTGAAGTCGAAGGCGCTCTATGCCGCGGCTGAGACTCAGAACGTGCGCCGCCGCCTGGAAGCGGAAAAGGAGCAGGCGTCGAGCTACGCAGCTGCCGGTTTCGCGCGCGACATGCTGGCGATCAAGGACCATCTCGACCGCGCTCTGGCCGCCGTGAGCGACGAGCTTCGCGCCGATAAGACCGCTGCGCAGTTCCTCGCGGGGATCGAAGCGACCTCGCGCGAACTCGATGCCGTGTTCCAGCGTAACGGCGTCACCCGGATCAAATCGGTCGGCGAGGCGCTTGACCCGCACCGTCACCAGGCGATGATGGAGATTCCGAGCGCCGACGCCGAGCCGGGCACAATCCTCGAGGAAATGCAGCCTGGTTACGTGATGAAGGACCGGCTGCTGCGCCCCGCTCTCGTCGGCGTTGCGAAAAAGCCCGACTAGCCGCGCCTGAACGGCAGGATCGTCTCCAGCTGAGCGCGCGACGGTACTCCCGCAACGCCCATTCCGTGTCGCATCATGAAGGCGTGGCTGACGATCTCGGCCTGCTGCTCGAGGCCGTAGCGTTCGAGGAGCCAGCCCGCGCGCACCGAATAATCGTATCGGCAGAACGGGTGACGCATCAGCACGAGGTAGAAACGCCCCTTCTTCTGGGTCTGCCAGACGTGGGTCATCTCATGGATGAAGAGGCCCTGGAGCGGGATCGTCTCCTTGGAGAAATCGTCGGACCAGGCATTGCCTTGCGGGTGGAAATGCAGGTTTCCCGAGGGTGTCATGATGTAACTACGCGGTTGCAGCGGCCACCATTTGCGCCTGATCAGCCGCACCCGCGAATAGTCGATCGCTTCGCCGAACATCGAGCGCGCCAGATCGGTCTCGCCGGCAGTGAGAGGGCGTTCAACCATTGCCGAGAGCCTAGCGGCGGCCATCCGGGGGCGCTACTTGCAGCGCAACAAGCGCACCGCTAGGGCAGCGCAAAAGCAAAACGGAGGAAGCCCCACATGAGCGAGACTGCCGATCGGGTGAAGAAGATCGTCGTCGAACATCTCGGCGTCGAGCCGGACAAGGTGACCGAGGACGCGAGCTTCATCGACGATCTCGGCGCCGACAGCCTCGACATCGTCGAGTTGGTCATGGCCTTTGAGGAGGAGTTCGGGGTCGAGATTCCGGACGACGCCGCGGAGAAGATCACTACTGTTCGCGACGCGATCGAATATATCGACCAGAACAAGGGCTGATCGGGTCCGCCAACTGCTGACCGCCTGCGCCGGATAGGCGGTACGAACGGCTTCCCGAACCAATCGGGAGGCCGTTTGTTTTGGAGGCAAATACGGAGTTTGAATGATGCGACGTGTCGTCGTGACAGGTCTGGGTCTGGTGACGCCGCTGGGCGGGGACGTGGAGACAACTTGGCAAAACCTGATCGCGGGCAAGAGCGGTATTGCCCCGATCACGCGCTTCGACACCAGCGACCAGAAGGCCAAGATCGCCGGTGAAGTGAAGCCCAGGGATCACCCTTATGGCTTTGATCCCGACAAGCGCGTCGATCACAAGGTCCAGCGTCAGGTTGACCCGTTCATCGTCTACGCAATCGACGCCGCCGGGCAGGCGATCGAGGACGCCGGACTGACCGATATGGATGACGATCTCAAGGAGCGCACCGGTGTCTCGATTGGCTCGGGCATCGGTGGCTTGCCGGGGATCGAGAGCGAAAGCCTGGTGCTTCACGAAAAAGGGCCTGGCCGCGTCAGCCCGCACTTCGTCCACGGCCGGTTGATTAACCTCACGTCCGGTCAGGTCTCGATCATATACGGGCTGATGGGCCCCAACCATTCGGTCGT
>JAXDPR010000243.1:0-3869 GCA_034668265.1 Sphingomonadales bacterium | reverse complement strand
GAAATGGGGGCCAGCGGGCGGCTGCTGAACTGGAACCGGTTCAACGACCTCAAGCGCATCACCATCCCGACGCTCGTAATCTCGGGCAAATATGACACGATGGACCCGGCTTATATGGCGGCGATGGCAAAGCAGCTGCCTCACGGCGAGCTTGCGGCGACCAACGGCGGCCACATGGACATGTACGACGACCAACCGACCTATTTCGCCAAGCTGATCGCCTTCCTGCGCAAGTTCAAATAGGCGCGGCTACTCCGCGGCTTTGCGGGTCATGCGCTCGCGGAAGCGGCGCGCCCAGCCGGCGATGCCCTTTTGCTCGTTCCGCTCGAGCGCGAGGCTATCCGGCTCCACATCGCGCGTGATGACCGAGCCTGCGCCGACGATCGCGCCGTCTCCGATGGTGACTGGCGCGACCAGCGCGGTGTTCGAGCCGATGAAGGCGCCCGCGCCGATTACCGTCCGGTACTTGCCGAACCCGTCGTAATTGCAGGTGATCGTCCCGGCCCCGATGTTGGCCCTGGCGCCTACTGAGGCATCCCCGACGTAGGACAAATGGTTGACCTTGGCGCCTTCGCCGACATCGGCCTTCTTGAGCTCGACGAAATTCCCGACCCGGGCCTTTTCGCCGAGGATGGTGCCGGGCCGGATTCGCGCAAACGGGCCGATGCTCGCCTTGGCGCCGATCGTCGCGCCCTCGATATGGCTGAACGCATGGATTGTCGCCCCGTCGGCCACCGCGACTCCGGGGCCGAAAACGACGTGCGGCTCCACCGTCACGTCGCGGCCGAGCTTCGTGTCGAAGGCGAACCAGACGCTTTCCGGGTCGATCAGCGTTGCGCCCTCCTCCAACGCCTGCTCGCGCCGGCGGCGCTGCCACTCGAGCTCGAGATGGGCGAGCTCGGCGCGGCTGTTGACGCCCGCCGCCTCATACGGATCGCCCTCGATCACCACCACCTCGCGGCCCTCCGAGGCTGCGATATTGACGATGTCGGGGAGATAAAATTCGCCCGCCGCATTGTCGTTGCCGACCTGCCCGAGCCAGCGAAACAGGTCCTTGGCACGGACCGCCATCATTCCGGAATTGCACAGGCGAACCGCCCGTTCCTCCTCGGTCGCGTCCTTGTACTCGACCATCCTGGCAATGCGGTCGTCTTCGCCGAGAATGATCCGGCCGTAGCGCAGCGGATCGGCGGGCGACGAGGCCAGGACTACAACGCCCGGGCCGCCATCCCCATCGAGCCGGTCGAGCATCCGTCCAAGCGTCTCGCTCTTCACGAAAGGCGTATCGCCATAGAGGATGATTACCGGTCCATCGTAGCCGGCTAGGGCGTCCGCGGCCTGCTGAACCGCATGGCCGGTGCCCTTCTGTTCCGCCTGGACGGCAACCTCGGCCCCGCGATCCGCGATCGTCGCCTCAACCTGCTCACGACCCTTGCCGAGGACAATCACGCGTCGGTCGGCACCGAGCGCATCCACCCGGTCGAGCAGGTGGAGCAGCAGTGGCCGTCCGGCGATCGGGTGGAGCACCTTGTGCGTGTCGGAGCGCATGCGCGTCCCCTGCCCCGCGGCGAGGATGATCACTGCGAAGCGGCGTTGGTCGCTCATCAGGCTGTGCAATGGCATGGCAAATTCGGCGGCGCCAGCCTCCGCTGCGACCAAAAGAAAAGGGCGGCTCGCGAACGAACCGCCCTCATATCATCGAGGCCGGTCGGCCTAGAAGATGTTCATATAATATTCGTTGCCGACGAAGCCCATCTTCTGGACGTGGGCGCGCTTGGTCACGGCCAGCACCTCATCGACGACCTCGTAGCGGGCGGTCGCGTCCGGCTGCAGGTGAAGTTCCGGGATCGGGTTCAGCTGCTGCGTTGTGTCGAGATACTGCCGAAGCTGGGTCATGCTGACCGGCGTGCCGTTCCACAGGACCTGGTCCTGCGCGTTGATCGACACGACATTCTTTACCGGATTGACCGGCGGCGGCTGCTGGTTGGGCTGGTTGACCGGGAGGTCGAGCTTCACCGCGTGGGTCTGCGGCGGAATGGTAACGATCAGCATGATCAGCAACACCAGCATGACGTCGATCAGCGGCGTCGTGTTGATATCCATCATCGGCTCGCCTTCGACATTGCTGCCGGTGGTTTGCATCGCCATGAGTTTTGGTTCCTACCTAATCTTTGCTGCTACTGGGCGACGCCATGAGGCTGCGAAATGAATCCAACGCGTTGGAAGCCCGCCTGCTGCATGGTGATGATCGTCGCCCCGATGCATTTGTATTGGGTGTCCACGTCCCCGCGGATATGCGCTTCGGGCATATTATCCTCGGTGACGTTCTGGACTCCGCCGACGTCCTTGATCAGCTTTTCGAGCCTCTGCACCGCGCGATCGAGTAGCTCCTTCTGCGTGACCTTGGTCAGTTGCCAATAGACCTCGCAGGTCCCACCAGGCCCATTGCGCACGGACAATGAAACGTTTTCGGGCTTGGTCTGCGTCACTTCATACGGGGTCGCCGGCAACTTGACCGGGATCGTCTGGATGACGACCGGGACGGTGATCAGGAAGATGATCAGGAGCACGAGCATCACGTCGACGAGCGGCGTGGTGTTGATGTCCGACATCGGAACGTCTTCGCCCGTGTCGTGCTCGCCTACTTGCATTGCCATCGGCTAATTCTCTCCATTTCGCCCGGCGATTGCGCCGCCGGGAAAGGGGGAGCCGGCAACCACGCCGGCCCCCGCCGATTACTTGGCGCTCGTCGGAGTCGCCTCGGCACCCGTCCGACCGGTGCGCAGCGGCTCGCTGCCCGGCTGGGCCGGAGCGGCGGCGCTCCGGGTCTGAGCGCCCGACCGCACGGCCGGACCCGAACCGGCCATCTGCGGCTTCACCGCGCCGGCCGACATCAAATAGCCATGAAGGTCGTTCGTGAAGGCCGCGAGGTCCTCCTGGATCGACTTGTTGCGGCGGATGAGCCAGTTGTAGGCGAGCACCGCCGGAACCGCGACGACGAGGCCGAGCGCGGTCATGATCAGCGCTTCGCCGACCGGGCCGGCGACCGTGGTGATCGAGGCGTCGCCCGACGCACCGATCTTGATCAGGGCGCGGTAGATGCCGACAACGGTGCCGAACAGACCGATGAACGGAGCCGTCGAGCCAACGGTCGCGAGGAAGGCCAGGCCTTCGCCGAGCCGGGCGCTGATCGCGCCCTGGCTTCTTGCCAGGCTGTTGGCCATCCAGTCGTGCTGGTCGATCGGGTCGGTCAGCTTGCCGTGCTGGTCCTGAGCCACAAGCGCGTCGTCGACGATCGCCCGGTAGGCGCTCTTGGCGTCGAGCTTATTGGCCGCCTCACGCAGGCTCGACGAGTTCCAGAAGCTCGACCGGACCTTGCGGCCCTGGCTGATGATCTTCTGCTGCTGCATGAGCTTGGTGAACAGGATGTAGAAGGTGCCCAGCGACATGATCACCAAGATGATGAACACGCTGTAGCTGATGAGGCCGCCCTCCTGGAGGGCATTCTGAATGCCAAATGCTTTGGCGGCGGGTGCTGCTTGCATGCTTTGCGTTCCTTTTAAAAAACCTAAATCTCGAACCTGAACCTTTAGCCTTCCAGTCGCCACACGATCGGCGGCGTGGTGATCGTATCCGTCGTCGCATTTCCGTCACTGTCGCGGGCGGGGCTGAATTTTGCCCGCCTCCGAAGGATATTGCAGGTCGTACTGTCGAGCGAGCTGTTGCCACTCGACCGGATGATGTTGCAGGCAACGACGGAGCCATTTGGCCCGATCGTGATCTGAGCTTGCGACGTTCCTTCCGCGCCCGCGGCCTGGGCCGAGGCTGGATAATCGTCGGCCGTGAACAGCGTCCGCAAGTCACCCTTG
>JAXDPR010000242.1:0-3549 GCA_034668265.1 Sphingomonadales bacterium | reverse complement strand
TGAGCGGCATCGCCGTCCGCAGCGGCATCGCCGCGCTCCGTGCCGGGCGCCCGCTTCGAATCGACGGCCCATGTCCGACTGCGGTGCTCGCCGTGGAGACGGCGGGCCAGGAGCTGCTCGACCTCATCGACCCTGGCCATATTGCGAATCTTCTGATCAGCGGCGAACGGGCGGCGGCCCTCAACCTTGCCAATGAACGCGATGCCGCCGACCCCGGCGCCCCGGTGGTGATTGGGCACGCCGACTGGCTCGACGCGGCAAGCGCGCTTGCGATCGCCGATCCGGGCCGCGACCTCGACCGCGCGCCGATCGGGCCGCTGCACCCGGTCACGCCGGACTGCGTCGAGACGGGCCGCGCCGCGCTCGATCTCGCTCGCTCGGCCGGGCTCCTGCCGGCTTTGTGGCTGCTCGATCCGACCGTCGCCCGGCTCGGCGTCTCGACCGCCGCCATCAGCCAGGAGCGGAAGCAGCCCTCGGTCGAGATCCTGGCCCGGGCGAAGCTGCCGCTGGAGGACATGCCGGCCACCCAGATCGTCGCCTTCCGAGCGTCGGACGACGGTCAGGAGCATGTCGCTTTGGTGGTCGGCGCCTTCGCGGGCAAGCCGCCGCTGGTCAGGCTCCACAGCGAATGCCTGACCGGCGACGTGTTCGGCTCATTGAAATGCGATTGCGGGCCGCAGCTTAGGGAAGCGCTACACATCATCGGCGAGCACGGCGGCGGCGTGCTGCTTTACCTGCGCCAGGAGGGCCGCGGCATCGGCCTCGCCAACAAGATCCGTGCTTACTCGCTCCAGGACCGCGGCCTCGATACCGTCGATGCCAACCAGCGCCTGGGCTTCGCCGACGATGAGCGCGATTATGGCCATGCCGCCGCAATGCTTCGCGCGCTCGGCATCGACGAGGTCCGGCTGCTGACGAACAACCCCAACAAGGTAGCCGGGCTCGAGGCCGCCGGTATCACGGTCGTCGAGCGGGTCGCCCACCACATGCCCGCCAATCCGCACAACGCCGATTATCTCGCGACCAAGCGCAAGCGCAGCGGCCACCTTCTCGGCTGACCGCTTTGCCTACTGCTGGGCAGCAGCCGCATATTGCATGTCGTGCTGGGCGATCACAGCGCGCACGACATTGTTCATTAGCTCCATCCTGACCGGCAGCGGCACGGAAGTCAGCTTGATCATCACCGCCACCGAGTAGCTGCGGCCGTCGGGCGCGGTCAGGATTCCGATGTCGTTATATCCGGCCTGCTGGGGCCCGAGCACTTGCCCGGTGCCGGTCTTGTGGTTGAGCACCCAGCCCGGGGCGAGCCCGCCCTTCAGCCGGTTCGCGCCGGTCTTGGTGTGGCTCATGATGTCGAGCAAATAGGTCGTCGAGCCGGGCGAAAGCAGCTCGCCCCGCTTCAGCCGGGCAAGCGCATTGACGATCGCGCTCGGCGCCGCGCCGTCATAGGGATCGTTGACGTAGCGGTTGAAGGCGCCCTCGCGGATTGTGCGCGGCAGCGCGTCCCGGGCTTGGTAGAAGGCATTGCCGATCGAATAGCTCGGGCTCCAGATGAGGCCGGCGATCCGGCTCTGCAGCGCGCGCTCGCCATTGTAGAAGCGGATCGTCCCTAGGTGCTTCGCCTTGATCGTCGCGCGCACGGCATCGGGTCCGCCGATGGATCGCATTAATTTGTCGTTGGCGGTGTTATCGCTGGTGGTGATCGCCTTCACCATCAGGTCGCCGAGCGTGGTGGTGTAATTGCCGCCGAGGATCAGCGCGGCGATCGGCTGGTGGAACAAGGTCAGGTCGTCGCGGGTCAGCGAGACTTTGTCGTAGAGCGAGACTTTGCCCCGGTCGACGGCGTCCATCGCGGCGATCGACACCCATAATTTGCTGACGCTTTGCTGGGGATAGAGCTCGTCGGCTTTCCAGCCGGTCGACCAGCCCTCGTCGATCGAGCGCACAGCGATTCCGACCTGCCCGTTGAAGCCTTTGCCGAGTTCGGTGACGCGGCCCTGGATATAAGCGGGCGCCGGCGGAGCGGGGCGCGCAGCGGGTGTCGCCTTCTGGGGAGCAGGCGCCTGGCTTGTGGCGGACGCGCCGACCGATGCTGCGGCGGCCAGCGCCAGCGCGGTTCCAACCCGTTTCCTAAATGACGTCATGGCTTCGCCGAATGCCCCCAAGTTCTTCAACTTCGCAACGGCTTAGCGCCTAACGCCTTAACGCCTGCTGTGCGCCTAGCGGGCGCTTCCTGGCCCCGCCAGCAGCGCAGCGGACTCGATCTCATCGAGCGCCCGGTGGGCAGCGACGTAGCGCCGCGCCTTGCCGGTCCAGTCGCTCGCACGCGCCGCGCCTGGCATTCTCATCGTCTCGGCCAGCGCCTGGTCGACGTCGCCTGACGCCAGGCGCCGAAGCGCTCGATTGTAGCGCGCCTCGGGGTTCACCGCGGGCCGTTCGGCGCGATGGACTTCGACCAGCGAGCCGAGCTCGCGTCTGAAGCTGGTCCACCAGCTGTCCTGCGGTCCGCCGCTCCGCAATATCGGGCCGAGCGCTTCATATTCGCTTGTCAGGTCCTCGAGCCGGACCGGTTGGCGAGACTCGGTGATGATCGTCGCCACCGCCGCAGGGTGCTGGGCGCCGAAGCGGTCGACCAGCAAATTCTCGAGATAGCCGAGGGCGACTCCGCGATCGATGGCGCGGCGAGCGGCGAACGCCACCACCAGTGCGTCGGCGCGCCCGGCGAAGCCCTCCGCGCGCTCGGTAGCGTTCTCCACCTCGGACAGGCGCTGCTCGAGCGCCGCAATTCGGGCGCTGTCGGCGGGCGCCGGGGCCGCCGCCGGCTGCGAAGCGACGGCGGGCTTCGGCGCGGCCATGGCCGGCTTCGGTGCAGGTTGGACGACGCCGAGCGACTGCGCCGCGCGCTGATAGTGGGCGAGGATCCACACTGCCGCGGCCGCTCCGACCAGGACGAAGGCCAGCGCCAGGATCAGCCGCGCCCCCCAACCCATGCCACGTCTGCCGCTTCCGTTCATTTCGGGTCCGGCTTCTCGCACAGGCTCGCTGCAAGGGCCAGCAGCGCGTCGTCATTCGGCTGGTCCGCGACCGCAATGGCTTTCCAGCCGTCGCCAACCGCCTTGGCCGCGGCCGCGCTGATTGCTGCGATGCTGATGGTCCCCCGATCGTCGACGAGCTCGGCGAAGCGCTGCCCGGCGCGGGGCGAATGAATGAGCACGAGGTTGCCTTCGGCCGCGCGCAGATCAGGATCGTCGACAGCTTTCGCCCGGTACACTGTCATTTGGGCGATTTCCTGTCTGACGCCGGGCGTTTCGTGCCGGTCCGCGCCGCACGCATGAAGCAGCTTCAGGTTCGGCTCGATCCAGCCGAGCAGCCGACCGACTCCCAAATCGCCGGTTGCAGCGACATCGAACCCAGCCTCGCGCGCCGCCTCCGCGGTCGCTTCGCCGACTGCATAGACCTTGAGGCCGCGCAGCGCCGCCAGCCCCTCGCCCCCGAACCGCAGGGCGTTGGCGCTGGTCAGCAGCAGGCCGTCGAAGCCCCCCGCTTCGG
>JAXDPR010000241.1:0-2656 GCA_034668265.1 Sphingomonadales bacterium | reverse complement strand
GGACACCAGCTACAAGATGCGCGCGTTGCTCCGCCTTGTCGTCACCGACGGCACCGGCAGGAAGGCCGATGCGCCAGGCTATCGTGTCGGCGGCAAGACCGGCACCGCCGAGAAGCTGCTCAAAGGTCACTACACGTCAACCGCTGTGATCACGAGTTTCGCGGGTGTGTTCCCGATGGACGAGCCCCGCTATGTGATGGTCATGATGCTCGACGATCCCAAGGCGACGGCGGAGACCTTTGGCTTCCATACGGCCGCCTGGAACATCGGCCCGGCGTTCGGAGTCGCGGTCAGCAGGATTGCGCCCTTGCTTGGAGTTCAGCCGGACAAGGGCCGCGAACCCGACATGGGCCTCGTTCGCCCGTTCGTGCACGACACCCATCCCGAGGATTGAGCGATCGTGAAACTGCGCGATCTCGCGGAGGTGGACTCGGATTCGGAGGTCACCGGCTTCGCTCTCGATCATCGCAAGGTCGCGCCCGGAAGCGTGTTCGGGGCGTTCAAGGGCGCTGTCTTCAACGGCGAGGACTTCATCGGCAAGGCGGTGGAGCGCGGCGCCGTCGCCGTGGTCGCTCGCGCCGAAGCGCCCACCAGCCAAGTCCCGCTGCTCGCCGACCCCGAGCCAAGGCGGCTGTTCGCAGCGCTTGCCGCCAAATTCTACGCGCCCTTCCCCGAGACGGTCGTCGCGGTGACCGGAACCAACGGCAAGACTTCGACCGTGGAGATGACGCGCCAGATCTGGCGCATGTCGGGCCACCGCTCGGCCTCGATCGGGACGCTCGGGGTGACGACCTCCGACGAGCAGGTGAAAACCGGCCTCACCACGCCCGACATCGTCACCTTCCTCAACAACATGGCCGGCCTCGAGCGCATGGGCATCAGCCATGTCGCCTACGAGGCGTCGAGCCACGGTCTCGACCAACACCGCGCCGAAGGCGTTCCGCTTGCCGCTGCGGCCTTCACCAACTTCAGCCGAGACCATCTCGACTATCATCAGACGATGGAGGCCTATTTCCAGGCCAAGATGCGGCTGTTCGACGAGCTGCTCGAACCTGGCAAGCCGGCCGTCATCTGGACCGACGATCCCAGGGCGGACGAAGTGATCGAACGCGCCACCCGGCGCGGCCATCGACTGCTGACAGTCGGGCGCAAGGGCGAGACCATCCGGCTCGTCGAGCAGAGCCCGACCGCGCTCGGCCAGAGCTTGATCCTGGAGCATGACGGCAAGGAACGGCGCCTCGCCTTGCCGCTGATCGGGGCTTACCAGGCCGCCAATGTGCTGACCGCGGCCGGGCTTGTGCTCGCCACCGGCGGCAAGTGGGACGACACGTTCGCGGCGATGCAGCGCGTTGCGCCCGTCCGGGGCCGGCTCGAGCGCGCGGTCATCAGCCGCGGCGGCGTGCCGGTCTACATCGACTACGCCCATACGCCCGACGCGCTCGAGGCGGCGATCGCGGCGCTTCGGCCGCACGTCACCGGTCGCCTGATCACCGTATTTGGCGCCGGCGGCGACCGCGACCAGGGCAAGCGGCCCGAGATGGGCCGCGTCGCAACCGCGCTGTCCGATCTCGTTATCGTCACGGACGATAATCCCAGAAGCGAAGACCCCGACCGGATCCGCGCCGACATCATGGCGGGAGCGCCAGGCGCCACCGAAGTGCCCGGCCGCCGCGAGGCGATCGCCGAAGCGATTCGAATCTCGCGCGACGGCGACATCGTCCTCGTCGCCGGCAAGGGCCACGAGACCGGCCAGATCATCGGCGACAAGGTGCTTCCGTTCGACGACGCGCTGGTCGCCAGGGAGTGCGCGGTGTGACCGCCCAAGGGAAATCACTTTGGACCTCCGACGAGATCGCCGCCGCGACCGGCGGTACGGCAAGCGAACGATTCGAAGCCAGCGGGGTCACCTTCGACAGCCGCGAAGTCCAGCCGGGCGACCTGTTCGTCGCCATGCCAGGCACGATCCACGACGGCCACAAGTTCGTCGACGGCGCCTTCGCCGCGGGCGCTGCCGGGGCGATCGTCTCGCAGCCGGTGAGCGGGCCGCACGTCCTAGTCGAGGACACCTTCGCCGCACTGCAGGCGCTCGGCCGAGCGGCACGCGAGCGCAGCCGCGCCACGATCTTCGGCGTCACTGGCTCGGTCGGCAAGACCAGCACCAAGGAAGCGCTCTACGCCGCGCTCGACCGCAACCATCCCGGCAAAGTCCACCGCTCGGTCAAGAGCTACAACAATCACACGGGCGTGCCGTTGAGCCTCGCGCGAATGCCGCGCGACGCCGAGTTCGCAATTCTCGAAATGGGCATGAACAACAAAGGCGAGATCGCCGCGCTGACCCGCCAGGTGCGCCCCCACGTCGCGGTCATCACCGCGATTGCGCCCGCGCATATCGAGAACCTCGGCTCGGAAGAGGCGATCGCCGACGCCAAGGCGGAAGTCTTCCAGGGCCTCGAGCCGCACGGCGTCGCCATCGTCCCCAACGACTCCCCGCACCGCGATCCTTTGGTCAAGGCCGCGCGCCGTTACGCCGACCGGATCATCACCTTCGGTGGCGGCGACGCCGACGTCCATTCGGTCCATGCTGTCAAGGCGGAAGGCGGCGGGAGCTTGATCAGCGCGGGCCTGCTCGAGCGCGAGCTCACCTTCACCATCTCCC
>JAXDPR010000240.1:0-4035 GCA_034668265.1 Sphingomonadales bacterium | reverse complement strand
GCTCGAACAGCCGGGCGAGAATCCTGAGCTCGCGCTCCGGATTTCTTTCGAGATCGATCTTCTGGCGCTCGAGCTCTGCCCGCTCGAGGTCCCGCTGCGTCGAGACTGATACATATTCACCCGCCGCCATCGACAGAGCCCCAGCTGCGATCGCCGCAACGCCGGTAAGGATCACCGTCGAATGTTGAGCCGAGGCGCCCGCCACGCCGAAGAGGATCGCGGCCGTCGAGATGATTCCATCATTGGCACCGAGGACTCCGGCGCGAAGCCAGTTGAGCGTGCTCAGGATCCGCCCGCTCGGGGGTCGGATGACATCTGGAATGTCGTCAACGTCCGGCATGAATGCACCCCCGGCCATCGCTCACCATAGTTGTCGCCAAGCGGTGTAAAAAGCGTGGATTGGGCATGCGATTGCGAATCCAGGCGGTCAGAGGTCCGAATCCTTTCGGGCGAGCCATTTTCCTTTTAGGGCTGTGACAATGCGCTGGATGCCACTCCTTCCCCTCGCGATCCTGGCGGCCTGCTCGGCGCCTGGCGGGCCCTACCCGTCGCTTCAGCCACGCCCCGCCGAGGCGATCGATCCGCGCGTTCCGGTCGCGCGCCCGGTCAATGACCGGCCGGTAACGCCATCACTGGCGACGCAGCTCTCTGCGCTGGTCGAACAGGCGCGAAGCGGCAACGCGGCGTTTGACGGCGCCACTGTCGAGGCCGAGCGCCTTGCCGCTGCCGCTGGTGTCCCGCAAAGCGAGGGCTGGATCGCGGCGGAGGAAGCGCTGTCCGCCGCCATTGCCGCACGTCGGCCAGTCGTAACGGCGCTGGGCAATATCGACGCGCTCGCCGCAAGCGCATTGCAGACGCAGGGTGGCTTTTCGCCAAGCGACCTCGCCGCGATAAAGAGCGCGCAGGCCGAAGTCGGCGCGCTCGACGGTAGGCAGGCCGCGCGCATCGACGCGGTCCAGAGGCGACTTGGTCTTTAGGCCCGGGACTGCCGACTGCGCTCAATCCTCGACGTCGAATATTACCTCAAACCATGCATTCAGGAGTGCCAACGGATCAGCGGCAAAAGGCTCGCATAATCGTCGGTCCACGGAGCGAACCGAGCGCGAGGGTGTAGCGGACGCCAGTCCTCCGGATCGCGGGCGACCAGCGCCCCAAGGGTGCTCCTGTTCGGCGACAAGGCGATCCAATCCGACGCGCCATAATTTTGCGCACGCTCCTTCGCTCCCGGCCGGTAGGCTCGCAGGCGAGCCTCCCATCCGCCGGCGGTCGCGGCGGCCGCGATCACCGGCTCCAGGTCGAGCGAGCGATTGGAAATGTGGACGAGCAACAGTCCACGATCGCTGAGATGGCTACGATAGACCTCGAATGCCTCGCGCGTCAGAAGATGCATGGGGATCGAATCCGATGAGAATGCATCGACAACCAGCACGTCGGCCTTCGCACCGTTTCCACGCTCAAGCGTGAGGCGCGCATCCCCAATGAGGATCGGGACATTCGGCAGGCACCCCGAGAGAAAGGTAAACCTGCGCGGGTCCTTGGCGATTCGAACGATCGCCGGATCGATCTCGTAGATGGTCCAGCTCTGCCCGGGCCGCGCGTAACAGGCCAGCGTTCCGGCACCGAGGCCAATCACATGGACATGCGCGCGAGGGCCGAAGAGGGGCTCGATCGCGGCCATCGCCAACCCGACTCCGGACAAGGGAGCGTAGTAGCTCGTTGCCATCCGCTGGCGTGCCGGAGAGCCGAGATTCTGCATGCCGTGCACCGTGGTGCCATGAACGAGGATCCGCGCGTCTTCGCCTTTCTGCCGGATCGAATAGATCCCGAAATAGCTTCGGGTCATCTTGCCCGGGCTGGCGGATAGCTCGAGCTTCTCCCAGCAACCGGCAGAGAGCATGAGGGCCGCGACGCAGACGACGAACAGCGGCCGGTTGCCGATTGCGACGATCGCCAGGACGAGGATCGCGAGGAGCGCGTAGTGTGAAACCGCGGCCGACGCGGGCAGTCCGAAAACGCCCTTCCC
Source organism: Sphingomonadales bacterium (assembly GCA_034668265.1). GTDB lineage: Bacteria > Pseudomonadota > Alphaproteobacteria > Sphingomonadales > Sphingomonadaceae > Sphingomicrobium. The sequence goes on along the minus strand of JAXDPR010000240.1, from coordinate 2,012 downwards.
CGAAACGGCGAGCAGCGTGGCCAGCACTTCGCCTGCCAGCGTCAGGCGGCTGCCGAACGCGCCGCCGTTCCACAAACGAGCGATCGGTCCAAAGGGGTTGCGGCTGGCAATCAACGCGGCCGCGGCAAGCAGGAGCAGCACGTGCTCGTAGGTCCAATTGAACAGCAGAGGGGCAATGAGCGCGCAGAAGATTCCGCCGATCACTCCGCCAACGGACATGGCCAGATAGAACAAAGTCAGCTGCCCCGGTTCGGGTCGCCGGTCGAACAACTGGCTGTGGAGCGCGACTGACAAGACAAAGAGACAGGCGATCGAAATGCCGGCGGCAGCCAGGGCGAACCCCTCCACCTCCAGGAAGAGGCAGCAGGCGGCGATCAGCAGGACCAGCGGCGCGACCCTCGAGATCCCCTCCGCTGCGCCTCGCCTCGCGCCAAAAGCAATTGTGAAACTGAGCAGATAAGCGCCGAGCGGCAGCACCCAGAGCAGCGGCATTGCGACGATATCGGTGGTGAGGTGCAGGGTCGTGGACAGGATCAGGCCCGACGGCACTGCCGCCAGCGCAACCCAGGTCACGAGGGTTCGCCACCCGGGTCCGGATACTTTCGTTTCGGCAACCGACGGCGTGGCGGTGCTACCCGGAAGGCCAAGCGCGCAACGGCAGACCAGCAAGACCATCAGGCCATAGGCTCCGCTCCACAGCCACCGTTGCTCGCCGAGCGTAAGCATCGGCTCGACCACAAGGGGATAGGAAAGCAGACCCGCGAAACTGCCCAGGTTCGAGGCGGCATACAACGGATAAGGGTCGCCGCCGCCGCTTACCGAGAACCAGCGCTGAAATAGAGGCGCCTGGGCGGAAACCACGAGGAACAATGGTCCGATCGAGGCCAGGAGCAGCCACGGAACCCACAAGAACGGATTGGCGTCGGCTGGTGGATTCGCGGCGATAAGGCCGATCGGCAACGTGAATGCCGCCAGTGCGAGCAAGACCAGGTGAGCGGAAGCCTGCGCCCTGGGAGAGAGCCTGCCGAGCCAATGGGCGTAACCGTAGCCGGCGAGCAGGAGCCCCTGATAGACCAGCATCGCCGAGTTCCAGACGCTAGGGGCGCCACCGAGCCGCGGCAGCGCCATTCGCGCCATCATCGGCTGCACCAAGAACAGCAGGAACGAGCTGGTGAAAACGGTCGCCACAAAACGCAGCCGCATCGAGCGAGGTTCGCCCGACGACACCATCGCCACCGTCGCCATTGCCTTCCCCCAATTGCCGCCGTTGTGCGAGACTACCGGCAATCTTGTCCGACTTTGGTTAACGCCAGTCAGTGAATCAGGCGGGCAGCGTCCAGCGCGTGATAGGTGAGAACGCCGGTCGCCCCGGCGCGCTTGAAGGCCAACAAGGTCTCCAGGATCAATGCATCGCGGTCGCCCGCGCCGGCCGCCGCCGCATGCTCGATCATCGCATACTCGCCGCTCACCTGGTAGGCGAAGGTCGGGACCCCGAAGGCGTCTTTCACTCGAGCGACGACATCGAGATAGGGTAGCCCGGGCTTGACCATGACGAAGTCGGCGCCCTCGGCGAGGTCGAGCTCGACCTCGCGCAATGCCTCCTCGATGTTCGCGGGGTCCATCTGGTAGCCGCGCTTGTCGCCTTTCAAGCGTCCCTGGCTGCCGACCGCCTCGCGAAATGGCCCATAGAAAGCCGACGCATATTTGGCGGCATAGGCCATTATCGCGACATTCTGGTGCCCTTCGTTCTCCAGCGCTCCGCGGATCGCGGCGACTCGGCCGTCCATCATGTCGGACGGCGCGACGATGTCGGCGCCCGCGGCCGCCTGGACCAGCGCCTGCTCGACCAGGACGCTGACGGTGTCGTCGTTGATAACGTTGCCGAGTTCGTCGGTCAGCCCATCGTGGCCGTGCGCCGTATAGGGATCGAGCGCGACGTCGGTCAGCACGCCAATCTCCGGCGCCGCGTCCTTGATCGCGCGGATCGCGCGGCAGATGAGATTGTCCTTGTT
>JAXDPR010000239.1:0-6088 GCA_034668265.1 Sphingomonadales bacterium | reverse complement strand
GGGGTCGCGGTCGTCGGCGGCCGGCGGACCCTGACGTCCGACATCGACTATAGCGTTCAGCAGGCGGCGGATGGGAGCGGCACGGTCGTGCTGCTGCAAAATGCCGATCCGATCATCACCCCACTGGCGACGCTGGCGCGGGTTGCGCAAGCGGTCCCTGTGAACCCCGGAGGCGTGTTGAACGAGGCGGTGCCCGCTCCAGCCGAGCCGGGCGAGCCCGCAACCCCGCCACCGCCCAGTGCTTCCCAACCCGCCCCTCGGCCTGCGCCCGCGCAGCCACCAAGGCCCCAAGCCAGCGGTCGGCCGAGCTTCAATTGCGCCAATGCGCACACGCGCGGCGAGATCGCGATTTGCAATGATTCTGGCCTCTCCGCGTTGGACCGGCAGATGGCGGCCCAGTTCGGGCGCGCCATGGCGAATGCTTCTCCGGAGCAGCAGGCGACCCTTCAACGGACCCACAATCGCTTCATCGGGTACCGCGACCGCTGCCCGAACAATTCGTGCATCGGCGATGCCTATGTCGGGCGAATGCGAGAGATCCGCGACATCATGGAGGGTCGCTGGCAACCGCAGCGCTAATGTGGGGATAAGTGACGGCGGCGCGCTTTCCTGATGGCGGGGCGCATCCCATAAATGCCAGCGTGACTCAGCCCTTCGTGCCGCTACGCGTCTTTTCGTCCTTCACGATGCTCGAAGGGGCGATGGAGCCCAAGACCATCGCCGAGCGATCGGCGAAGCTCGGATTCCCGGCCGTGGCCCTGGCCGACCGCAATGGCCTCTATGGCGTGATGCCGTTCTGCGAGGCCTGTTTCAGCAAGGGCGTTCAGCCGATCATCGGCTCGATGCTTGCGGTTGCCCGCCCTGCCGACATCGGGGGAGAGGCGGGGATCGACTGGCTGGCGCTGCTTGCACAGGACGACCAGGGCTACGCGAACCTCTGCAAACTGGTTTCAGCGGCGCACCTCGACCGGCCGATCGAGCAGGAGCCGCATGTCGAATTCGAAAAGCTGCGTGAGTTTAGCGGCGGTCTGATCGCGCTGACCGCGGGCGGCGAGGGCGCGCTGGCGCGGCTCATCGCCGACGGCCAGCAGATCAAGGCCGAAGCCTATCTCGACCGGCTCCAGGCACTGTTCCCCGACCGACTCTACGTCGAATTGTCGCGGCGTCAGGATCCGGTCGAGGAGGCCGCGGAAACGGCACTTATCGACGTAGCCTACGCCCGCGACCTGCCGTTGGTCGGAACCAACCCCGCCGCTTATTCCGATCCCACGTTCCATGCGGCGCACGACGCGATGCTGTGCATTGCCAAATCGACGTATGTCGAAAGCGCGGACCGGCTGAGCTCCTCACCCGACGCCTGGCTCAAGGACGGCACGGCAATGGCCGAGCTCTTCGCCGATTTGCCCGAGGCGCTCGCGAATACCTCGGTCGTCGCCCGGCGCTGCGCAGTTGCGGCGCCCAATCGCCGGCCGATTCTTCCGCGCCTCGGCGACGATGAGGATGAACAGCTGCGCCGAGACGCGCGAGCGGGCCTGCGCCAGCGCCTGATCGACCGCGACGCCGAGGCCCAGACCCCCTACCTCGAACGGCTCGAATTCGAGCTCGACGTGATCACCGGAATGGGCTTCGCCGGCTATTTCCTGATCGTCGCCGACTTCATCAAATGGGCCAAGGCCAATGACATCCCGGTGGGTCCGGGACGCGGTTCCGGAGCGGGTTCCGTGGTCGCCTGGGCGCTGACCATCACCGATCTCGACCCGATCGCGCTCGACTTGCTGTTCGAACGCTTCCTCAACCCCGAGCGCGTGTCGATGCCCGACTTCGACATCGATTTTTGCGACACCCACCGCGACAAGGTCATCACCTACGTCCAGGGCAAATACGGCCGCGACCGCGTCGCGCAGATCATCACCTTCGGCCGCCTGAAGGCGCGCGCCGTGCTCAAGGACACCGGCCGCGTCCTCCAGATGAGCTACGGCCAGGTCGACCGGCTCGCCAAGCTCATCCCCAACCATCCGACCGACCCTTGGACTCTGGAGCGATCGCTGAACGGCGTTTCGGAGCTTGCCGCCGAATATAAGGACCCGGACGTCCGGCGGCTGTTCGACCTGGCGATGAAGCTCGAAGGCCTGCCACGCCATGCGTCAACGCACGCGGCGGGCGTCGTCATCGGCGACCGTCCGCTCGACGAGCTGGTCCCGCTCTACCGCGATCCGCGCTCCGACATGCCGGTCACGCAGTTCGACATGAAATATGTCGAGGCGGCCGGGTTGGTGAAGTTCGACTTCCTCGGCCTGAAGACGCTCTCGGTCCTGAAGGAAGGCCGCCGCCTTCTCGCCGACCAAGGCGTCGAGGTCGATCTCGACAAGCTGCCGTGGGACGACCCGGCGGTCTACGAGCTGATCCAGCGCGGCGACGCGGTCGGCGTATTCCAGCTCGAATCGGAAGGGATGCGTCGGACCCTGGCGGCGATCCGGCCCACCAGCTTCGGCGACATCGTCGCTCTGGTCGCGCTCTACCGGCCCGGCCCGATGGACAACATTGGGATGTTCGGCGACCGCAAGAACGGGCGCACGAAGATCGAATATCCGCACGCTTTGCTCGAGCGTATTCTCGCCGAGACTTATGGCATCTTTGTCTACCAGGAGCAGGTGATGCAGGCGGCGCAGTTGCTCGCCGGCTATACGCTCGGCCAGGCCGACCTGCTGCGCCGGGCGATGGGCAAGAAGATCCAGTCGGAGATGGACGATCAGCGCGCGACCTTCGTCGAGGGCTGCGCGACCCACAATCAGATCTCGCCGGCCAAGGCTAACGAGCTGTTCGACACGATCGACAAGTTTGCCGGCTACGGCTTCAACAAGAGCCACGCCGCCGCTTATGCGCTCGTCGCCTACCAGACCGCCTGGCTCAAGGCGCACCACCGGGCAGAATTCTACGCTGCCTCGATGAGCTTCGACATGACGCTCACCGACAAGCTCGGAGTGTTCGTCGAGGACATGCGCCGGGGCGGAGTCGAGTGCCTGCCGCCCGACATCAACGCCAGCCACGCATACTTCACCGTCGAGAGCGGAGGCGTCCGCTACGCGCTCGGAGCGCTCAAGGGCGTGGGCGAGAAGGCGATGGAGGCGCTGGTCGAGGAAAGGGAGCGAGGCGGGCCATTCACCGGCCTCGAGGATTTCGCCGCGCGCATCGATCCCAGGATTCTCAACCGCCGCCAGCTCGAGAGCCTGGCCGCATCCGGCGCCTTCGACAGCATCAAGCCCGAGCGCGCTGCGGTCTTCGCGGCGGCCGAGACGATCCTCGCCCATGCTGCCAGTGCCCACGACCAGCGGGAAAGCGGGCAGGCCGCGCTCTTCGGTGCGAACTCGGCCGAAGCGGCACCGATTCGCCTGCCGCGCGACGCATCGTGGACGATAGCACAGCGCATGGCCGCCGAGTGCGATGCATTCGGTTTCTATTTCTCGGCGCACCCGGTCGACGCGGCGCGGCATTTGCTCGCGGCGCACAAGGTGAAGACATTCGCGGAGATCGTCGAAACCCCGGTGGCGGAGGGAGAGCGCGTCGGCTCGACCATGGCCGGCCTCGTCGAGGAAGCACGCTGGCGGACCTCGGCCAAGGGCCGGCGCTACATGATGGCGACCCTAAGCGACAGCAGCGGTCAGTTCGTGGCCACCGCCTTCGACGATGATGCTACAGCGGCGCTGGAGGCGGCGGCGAAGGCGGGCCAATGCGGACTGTTGTCGGTCGAGCTCGATAGGCGCGCGGGTGACGAAACGCCGCGAGTGACGGTCAAGCGCTTCCAGCCACTAGCGGACCTTGCGAAGCGGACGCGCCTGCAGATGAACGTTCGCGTGCCCGATGCCGCAGCGACCGAGCGCATCGCTAGCGAACTCGCCGAAGCCCGAGGGTCGAACGGCCTCGTGCGCTTCATCATCCCGATATCGGCGGGCGGAGAAGCGGTCGTCATGGCCGGTCGCGATTATGCGCTCGACGCCGAACTTGCTGCCCGCATCGAGCGCATCAGCGGCGAGGGGAGCGTCGACCTCTCCGTCCAGGAGCCGCCCAAGCTCGCCCTCGTCGGCTAAGGCTCAAGCCATCCAGAAGCCGTCTCGGTTGACCATGCTGGTGACTTGCGCGTTCTGCTCTTCAGTCATTTCCTGCTTGAATCGCGGGAAGACTTGCTCCTCTTCCATGCGTGCGTGGCGCGAGATGAGGCCGCGGAACTCGCGCACCTTCTCGAGCCAATTGGGCGCATCTGCCGGCATTTTGCCAAGCTCGTAGATGAACGTCTTGATGTAGCCATGCTCACCTTCGAGATGGTCGGCGTCGGCCGCTTCGTTGGCTTCCCGAAGTGCCGGATAGACAACCATCTCTTCCTCGTAGGCGTGCTTGTCGATGCTGTAGCAGAGCTTCGTCAGCAGCATCCTGCGCTTGAAAGTCTGGGTCTCGTCGGTCGCGAGCATCTTGTCGAAAATCGCCAGCGTCGCGTCATGCTCCGCGGCAAGCATTTCATCCCAATCGCCGGAGGTTGCGGCCAAGCCCTGCATCACCGCCTTGCGGCCGAAATTGGCGGCAAGCCCGATCGCCATGCCGCCGATCGCTGCCGCGATGACCGGTCCCGCGCCTTCGCTCCAGGAGAAGGCGCTTCGTTCGTTGCTGCGACCGCCGCTGGAGCTGCTCCGGCTGCGGCTCGTCGTCGAACGGTTCGAGGTGCGATTTTGGGTGCGCGTGGCCATAAAACCTCCTTGGCTGAAACTTACCGTTTCAACGGATGGGGGAGGGTGCGCGTTCCTGTTGCGAGGCGCTTTCAGGCCTTGATTCGACGCGGCTTAGAGGCTGTTCTCCGCGGACTCTGGCGAGTTGCTGACCGCGTTCGATTCCGGTTGGGTAGCCGGTGCGAGGGTTTCGCTTGCTGCCGGCGCGGGCTCGTCGACGTCGGACGTCTCGGCGGGCGGCGGCGGCCTGTTCGTCTCGAACTCCTCGCCCGGCAGCGGCCGCACCTTCTTCGCTACCGGCGGCGGCGCCTTGTTCACCGGCGCGACCGCGCCCTTGTAGATGCACGCGTCGAGACCTTCGCGCCCCACGACCGGAATGCGCGCCGCGATGATATTGCCATAGCGACGGGTAAAGCCCTGCGGAGCGACCGCGCCGCGCTTCTTGGGCAGCGGGAAGACGGCGGCGAGCCGCGCTGCCTCGGTCGGGGTCATGGCACTGGCGTCATGGCCGAAATAGCGCTGGGCACCGGCATTGACGCCATAAGTGCCGATGCCGGTCTCATCGAGGTTGAGGTAAACCTCCATGATCCGGCGCTTGCCCCACAGATTCTCGATCAGGAAGGTGAACCAGGCCTCCAGGCCTTTGCGCACATAGCCGCCGTTCTGCCACAGGAAGGCGTTCTTCGCGGTCTGCTGGCTGATCGTCGAGCCGCCCCTGATGCGCCCACCAGACGCGTTGCGTTGCATCGCATTTTCAATGGCCTGGTAGTCGAAGCCGTGATGGACACAGAACTTGCTGTCCTCGGCGGCGATGGCGGCGCGGACCATGTCGCGGTCGATCCTGGTGATCGGCATCCACTGGCGATCCGCGCCGCGGCCCGCGATGATGTCACCGACCATCGTGAAGGTAATCGGCGGATTGATGAAGCGATAGGCGAGAACCCACAGGATCGAACCCAGGAAGAAGATCAGGATCAGTCGAACCAGCCATTTCAACAGTCGCTTGAGCAGCGATTGCGGACGCTTGCGCCTGTAGCGGGGAATGCTCGATTTGGGCCGCGCCATGGAACGCGCCTAGCGGCAAGCGGGCGGCACTGCCAAGCCCCGAGGACAACCCATCCTTGCTGCGATGCAGCAGCGCATTTACATGGTCGGCATATGACCTCGACCAACGACGTCCGCCGCGGCTTCCTCGATTATTTCGAGAAGAACGGGCACGCTCGCGTGGCATCGGCGCCTTTGGTCCCCCAGAACGACCCGACCCTGATGTTCGTCAACGCCGGCATGGTCCCGTTCAAGAACGTCTTCACCGGGCTCGAGACACGCCCCTACAAAACTGCGACCAGCTCGCAGAAGTGCGTGCGAGCGGGCGG